>JAQVPN010000032.1 GCA_028702055.1 Candidatus Altimarinota bacterium
AAAAATAAATAATCTTTTCTAAAAATACACATTTTTTAGCATTTAAACATATTTTTTAAACACTAAAAAACACACCATCCCCTCTCTATCTGAACACAATCAAGGGATAGTGCAATTAATTTGTACTAATTAATTATATTAATAAAGCGATAAAAAGCAAATATAAATTACTTTTAATTCTTTACACAAATAACTGAATAACCATACACTTTTGAATTATTTGATGAAACAACTATTGAATCACTTGCATCTAAACTACGATAAGATCAATTACTAGAACTTGACCATGTAGAAGTCCACCAATATCAAACACTTGATAAATAAATAAATCATCCTGAATTACTATATCATAACAAAGAAGATATTAATCATGATAATTTATTTCATAACCATCATGTTGATGGAATAGCTACTAAATTATCAAAATCGCTATTACTAGGCAAATGCCATCATGTTCATAATTGTCAACATACAGACTTTGAAGTATTTTCAACTGTATTTAATGTATCAGAAGAAGCTAATCACATTGCTTCATACCATGTATATAATGCTCATGAATAAGTATCACAATTAGAAGAAACAATTGATGCTCATCGAGAAGTTCAACTTGGCATTGGACACCATTTTTCTATAGTATTAACATTAGATGGAGCAGAAGATCGACTTGATAACAATGATCAATGTTTCATAGATCATAAAGTCCAACATTTTCATGCTAAAAATTTTGTATTATATGTATATCGTCATACAGAAAGCGTATCAGTTCAACATGTATTTAATTGTTGTCAGGAATCATTAGAAACTGAAGAATTTGTAAGAGTTGAAATTATTGATGGAATACTAGTTCATGTAGAAGTAATAAATCAAGTTCAACTAGCAATTAATTTATATTGTTGGCTTGATGAAGCTAAATCTAAAATTCATGTATTTGTTGTTAAACTTTCTTGTAAAGGAGTATTTGTAACTCAACTAAAAAATGACAAATAATTTCATATTACATATGGAGTTCTTATTTCATAATCAAATGAAGCATATGTTTCCTTTATTAAATTAGAATTCATAGCTTGTTTATTTTCTAGATATGACATTAATTCATATCTTGATTTATTAGAATTTGTTGTATAAGTATAATAAAAGTTATCTTTATAATCTTTAATATCATTTGTTGCTTTTATTTGTTTTTGAACTCATTGTCATAAAAATCATTGATATAAAATAATATTTGACAATGATAATGTAACAACATAAATTACTTTTTCATCCGGGGTAGGTAAAACAGTATTTTTTAATTGATATAATTCTAGAGCATTTCTTATTTCTCAAAGGTCTGTTTTTCTTTTTCAATCTCTTGCATCTATAGTATATGATTGATAACTCATAAAACCTATAGTTGCAAGTATTGCTAATATTGTTATTACTATTATTAACTCTACTAATGTGAATGCTCTATTTTTTTGCATAATCATATATTATAAATTATATATTTAAATTTTAGAATAATAATAACATCAAAAATTTAAAATTTCAAGAGCATTAAATAAAATTATAATTTATATTGTATAATTGTTTTCAATAGCTTTTATTTTATCTATAAAAAAAATTTTTGTAAAAAATTATAACCTTACAAATATTATCAAAATAATGATGTTTGAGAAATGATTTCTTTTTTTATTTCACTTCTTCAATTTGATTTAAAATAAGATTCAATAACTTCCAAATCATATTTTATATTATGTCCAACTATTGTTATATCCATAGCAAAAACATCATCTAAAAATTCTTTTAAATCTAAGAAATTTATTTGTGGTCAAGTGTGAGCATGATTTATATAATAAATATTTTTATCATCTAAATAAATAGAAATTCATACGATTTCAGCATTAATTGTATTTAAACTTGTTGTTTCAGTATCAAAAACAATATCAGAATAAGATTTAATTTTTTCTTTTAATTCTTGAAGACCTTGTTTATCTCAGATTATTTTCACTTTTAATCACAAATCTTCCCATTTTTTCAAATTTACATTTTCTTCTCAAATAAGTGAGAAAAATTCGTGAGCTCTAAAATACTCTTTTATTTCATCGTTTAGTATATTTTTATTCAGAAAATTATTTGATTCTAAAGAAAAATTTCAAAGATTTACTTCTCTATCTATTGTAGCTAACTTTTTTGACAATTCTGCCAAATTTCTTTTTTCTTCCAAAGTTTCTTTAGTCTTCCCTGTAATTTTATCAAGATTTTCGTAAATTCATTCTACACTTCAATATAAACTTATAAGTTCTATAGCTTTTTTAGGTCAAAAACCAGAAATTCAAGGAATATTATCAGAAATATCTCAAACAATAGCCAAATAATCAGAAATAAATTTTGGCTCAACTCAAAATTTTTCAATAGTATCATCAATTCAATAAATCTTTTTTTTCATAGTATCATACATCTTCACATTTTCAGTAATAAGAGAAAAAAGATCTTTGTCACCTGACAATATATAAATATCATTTTCAGGATTTTTTCCTAAATCTACAGCCAAAGTTGCTATAACATCATCAGCTTCAAAACCTGGAATTTCTATAATTTCTATTCACATTTTTCCTATCATTTCATCAATAGAAGATAATTGTACTTTTAAATTATCTGGCATTCTATCTCTTGTTGCTTTATAATCAGCATAAATTTCATGACGAAAATTATCTCATTTAGCATCTCTTACAAAAATCAAATAATCTGGTTTATCTTTAAGACTCAAATTTACAAAAAATTTTGCCATACCAAAAATAGCATTTACAAATTTTCAATCACTAGTGGAAAATTCTGGCAAAGCATAGAACATACGATAAATAAAAGAATTTCAATCAATTATATAGATTTTTTTCATGATTTTTTTATTAATTTATATTTTTATTCTATTAATTTTAAAAACAAAGTAAAGATAAAAACTTGAAAATGAAAAGAAAATCTTATAATAAACAAAATAAATTTTAAAATATAACAAAATGTGATTTTCAAACTATAAACTACTAGAAAAGAAGAAGCTTACAAATGATGTTTATGAAATGATTTTTTCAGATTGAAATAAAACTAGTAATAAACCTGGTCAATTTATGACATTTATGCTTCCAAAAACTTGATTTGGAAGAGCATATTCTATATGTGAAACATCAAACGATAAATATATTTTTATTATAAAAAGAGTAGAAAATGGTAGATGATGAAGCATAGAAATAACAGATTTAGAAATTTGATCAGAATTAAAAGCAGTATGACCAAGCGGACATTTCATATTAAAAGAAAATAATAAAGCTAAAATATTTTTTGCTACCTGAGTTGGACTTGCTCCGCTATATAATCAATTACAATCTATATATGATTCTTGATTAAAATATAAAACTAAATTAATTTTTTGACTTAAAAATAAAGAAGATTTATTTTATATTGATAAATTTGAAAAATTAAAAGAAAAAATAGATTTTGAATATAAAATTTATTTAAGTAAAGAAAATGATGTAAACTTTGAATACTGACATATTACAAATTTTATAACAAAAGAAAATATTGATTGATTTGAAGAATTTTATATATGTTGAAATAATATGATGATGGATGAATGTATTTCAAAATTAGAGAATTTATGATTTTCAAGAGAAAATATACACAATGAAAAATTTTAATAAATAATAATTTAATTTATGCCAAATTATAATGATTTGATAAATATAGAAGAATTTTGAGAAAAAAAAGAAAGCTTCACAGAAGAAAGATGAGAAGTTTCTTTTTATTGTAAAGATTGTAAAGAAATTGTAGAAACAGAAAGATTAAATCCAAATAAATATGAATATAAATGTAAAAAATGTTCTTGAAAAAACATAGTTATAGGTACTTTAGAATGATTAAAATCAAATTATAGAATAAAATAAAAAAATAATTTGCAATTATAAAAAGTGTATATATACTAATTTTATAAATATATACTTTTGTGTATAAATATAAATTATTAATTAACTTTTAAATTATGGCTTTTGATAAAAATGAAGCACTTGCAAGTGCATTAGCTCAAATAGAAAAACAATTTGGAAAATGATCTGTAATGAGACTTTGAGACAAAGAAGTACAAAAAGTAGAAACTTTTTCATCAGGTTCACTTGGTCTTGATCTAGCTCTTTGAGGATGATATGCAAAATGAAGAATAGTAGAAATATATTGACCTGAATCATCTGGTAAAACAACTCTTACTCTTCATGCTATTGCTGAAGTACAAAAAGTTTGATGAACTCGAGCTTTTATAGATGCTGAACATGCCCTAGATCCAGAATATGCTAGAAAAATTTGAGTAAATACTGATAATCTTATTATTTCTCAACCAGATTATGGAGAACAAGCACTTGAAATAGTTGATGCATTAATTAGATCTTGAGCTGTTGATTTAATTATTGTTGATTCAGTTGCTGCACTTACTCCAAAAGCTGAAATAGAATGAGAAATGTGAGATAGTCACATGTGACTTCAAGCTAGACTTATGAGTCAAGCTCTTAGAAAAATAACTTGACCTATATCAAAATCAAATTCAACAGTTATATTTATCAACCAAATAAGAAGTAAAATTTGAGTAATGTTTGGTAGTCCAGAAACAACAACTTGAGGAAATGCTTTAAAATTTTATGCATCTCAAAGACTTGATATAAGAAGAAAAGATAAAATAGAAACTGGTACTGGTGATGATAAAGAAGCTACTTGAAATAAAACAAAAGTAAAAGTAGTAAAAAACAAAATTGCTCCTCCTTTTAAAGAAACTGAATTTGATGTAATGTATAATGAATGAATATCTAAAGTATGAGAAATACTTGATACTGGTACAGATTTATCAATAATTAAAAAATCATGAGCTTTCTATTCTTACTGAGAAACTAAACTTGGACAATGAAGGGAAAATGCTAAACAATTTCTAAGAGAAAATGAAGTTTTAGCAAAAGAAATTGAAGAAGTAATAAGAAATAGTTTATAGTAAAAAAAAATAAAATCTAGAAAATTTCTAGATTTTATTTTTTTGTTATAATTTTATCTAAAGTATGTATTTTCAATAATGAATTTATTCATTTTTGAAGAGAATTTAAAACAGAACTTGTAGAACAAGAATCAGAATTTTTACATTTTAATCATCAAGTACAATCTGATATATTCATATTTTCTCAAACTGAATTTAATATATCATAAATACTAATTTCATCTAAATTTTTAGCTAGTTTCACTCATCAATTTCTTCATTTTTTAGAAAAAACAATAGAAGTAGATTCTAAATTTGCAATAATTCTTCTTAATAAAGATTCACTTATACTCAAATCATTAGAAATTTCTTTTATAGTAAAAAGTCTATCTTTATGATTAGCTAAATGAATAACTGATTTAAGTGCATAAGATCAAGTTTTTGAAAGGTTTATCATAATATTTTAATTATCAAATTTCTATTCTATTTTTTCAAGATAATTTTGCTGTATATAAAAGCTTATCTATAGATGAATATATTGCTTCAAAACAAGGTTCTCAATCAAATTGTTTTATTCATCATGAAAATGTTACTTTAAATTGAGAAGTTTTAGTTTTAAATAATTTTTTATTTAAAGATAATAATAAATCATTTAACAACATAAACAATTCATTAGATTTATTTTGAAATAAAATAACAAATTCTTCTCATCAAAACCTATACAAAGAGTCCTCTGGAAAAATATTTTGTAATAATTTAGCAAAATTTTGTAAAACTGCATCCCCTGTAGGATGTCAATGTGAATCATTTATTTTTTTAAAATCATCTAAATCAATTATTGCCAAAGAAAATTCTTTTCATGAAGATACTAATTCTAGATAATTTCCATCAAAAGTTTGTCTATTTAATAATCATGTTAATTTATCTTTTTTTAAGTTCATGTTTTCTTCTTCAAGTTTTTCAAGTTTTTCCTGTAATTTTTTACTCGTTTCTTCAGATAAATTTTGTTGATTAGTTATTACATTTTTTATTCGTGATATAATTTCTATTAAATTAGAATCATCAGATTCTAATTTAGATAATTCTCGTTCATTTTGCTTTAATTTTTTCAAATCTAATCATAAATGCTCAATAATAAAAGAAACATCGCCTTTAATAGTAGATAAAAATTCTATGTATTTATTAGTTGATTCAGTTGATATTAATTTAGGACATTCTCAATCTATTCTTTCGCAATTCATAATTATATTTTTTTAAATTAAGAAATTATTATATTAATTTTAAATAAAAAACAAATATTTTAATTATTCTTCTAATAAATCATAAAAATCTTCTTCTTTAGAATCTTGTAAAAATTTATGAATTGAATTTTTTGTAGCAAGAAGTCAAATAATAGCTCGTTTTTCTCTTTTTTTACTTATTTCCTCATCAAGAAGTGATTTTATATATTCATAATCATAAGTTAAAACTTCATTTATATTCTTTCAAATAATTGATTCTCAAAAAATAGACGAAACTCGTGTAGTTATTATTGATGTATCTCAAACAAAAGACCAATCTTTTATTATTTCATTTTCTATTTTTAAAAATACTGTAATTGTATCTCAACAAGTTCTATTTTCTTCTTTATGTTCTATAGTAAAATCATCCATTTCACATTTATTAGGATGATTTTTGCTATAATAAGTTATAATTTCTCACATATTTTATTTTCAATTTAATTTTATTTATTTTTAGTATTTTATTTTTTTTTAAGAAATTGTAAAATAAATATAATAATATAATAAAAAAGTATTAGCTTACTAATACTTTTTTATTATATATTTTCAATATACAATGAATTTTCTTTTATATATTTCATAACTTCAATATTGAGTCAACTATAATCTCAATTTTTGATATTTTTTCTAATTTGAGTACTTGATAAAGATGAAATATTTGATGGAAATTCTGGATTATATTCTATATAATTTCATAAATTTATTCAGTCTAAATTATATCATTCTCTTGTTACAATTATTTTAGGTAATGAGAAAGGAATATATCAAGTCTCATCCCGATTAGACATATTTCTAGCAGCATCTACTCAATATATTTGAATTGGAGAATATCATAATTTATTTATAAAGAAATCATCCATTTTTTTACTTGTGGTTTCTCACATTGATCAATTCATAAAAGCATCTTCCAAAGAAACTTTATATCAAGAAAAACAAGATATAAATATATTCATTATTTTTTCTCTGAATTCATCTTTAACTTTATATACTTTATCATCTCTTGGTCAACTGGGTGTTATTATTATTTCTTCTCGAATTCAATCATCTATTATTTTTTTCACTATATATTCGTGGGCTTTTTGAGGCGGATCAAAAGCTCATCAATAAATTGCTATTTTTTCCATATTACATTTTTTAAGAAATATTAAATCATTGCTCAGAATATATTTTATTATTCCAAGATTTTTCATAAGATTTTGCAATAAGTAATTCTACTTCTTGACTTGATTTTTTTATAATTATTTCAGCTTCTCATTCATAATCTGCTATAATTTCCTTAGAATCAGCATAAACTGACATTTTAGGTTTTCTTTCATTATTTTTAATTATTTTAACATCCATATTATTTGGAAAAACTACTGGTCTTACTCATTTAGGTTCAAAAACTAAAAGAGGTGTAGCAATAAAAGTATTTGAATCATGTGGTAATATAGGTCAAGATGCTGATAAATTATATCAAGTTGATCAAGCTGGAGTAACAATTAAAAGTCAATCTCCTCTCAAATTTATATTTGAATTTTCTCAAATTTTTAAATCTAAATCTATCATAGTTCCTCATCCAGCCTTAATTTGTGCTTCATTAAAAGCTCTATCAAAAAATTCTAATTTCTCTGTTTTTACATTTATATCAAGAAGCGGATATTTTTTTGATACAAATGAGTCTCATCATAAATAATTTTTATCATTTAATAAAAATCATTTAGTTCAAAAATTTATTCATAAATATGGTATTTTATCTTCTGCTGTAGAATTTATAGCTCTAAGCATAGTTCAATCTCATCATAAAATGATATAAATTTGAGAATTTATTTTTTCTAACATTTCTTCTATAAATTTTGTATTTTTTATAAAATCTCTAATTTCTTGATTTTTTTCAAAACTAAAATTATCAACAATTATTTGAGAATTTCAAATATTTATTCTTTTAAAATTTTCCATAATTTTTAAAAAGTTTATAAATTAATATAATTTTTTCATAATTTTTTCATAATTTTCATTTACTATTTTTTCTGTCAAAAAAGGATTTAGTTTAAATATTTCTCGATGTTTTCAATCAAAATCTTCTCTAAAATGACAATCTGATCAAAAGGTTAAAATTAAATCATATTTTTTTTGAAGTTTAATAATTTCTTCTATCCATTCTTTTGAAGCTATAGAATTTATTTCTATAGCATTTAATCAAAATTCAACTAGTTTTTTTACTTTTTCTTTAAAATATGAAATATTGTTTTCAAAAGTTAGATTTGGATGAGCTAATGAAAAAATATTATCAGAACTTATGTGAGATGTTATTTCTTTTAAATCAAATTCATAATCTGGAAGTTTAATCCATCAAACATGAGAAAATTTTCCTCATTTTTTTAAAAATTGTCTATAAAATTCTTCTTCTGAAAATTTATATTTATAAGTTTTTTCTATAAAAGAAACATTTTCTTTATTTTTATAAATATAAATTGCTATATCATAAGAATTTAAATTGAAAATATTTGAACCTTTTTTTTCATAATGAGAAATAAATTCATAATAATCTGAAATAAATCCTTTATTTTTTAAATTTTCTATTTGTAATTTAATTTTTTCTATTTTATCATTTCTTAATTTTTCTAATCTAAAATCAAGAGTTTCTGAAATAATAGACGAATAATTTAATATATGCATTGATTTTTTATCCATGTAATCACAAGATGAAATTTCTACTCAATAAGCTGTTTTCACTCAAGCAAGATTCATATTTTCTTGAAAATCTTTATTCACTATATCATGTTCTGTAGCTGTAATAAAATCAATTTTTTTTCATTTCAAAAAATCAAAAACTTCATCATTTGATTTTAATCAATCCGAAAGTTTAGTATGAAAATGCATTTCTAAATTTTTCATAATTCATAGAAATTAAAAAATAAATAAGCTTTGTAAAAAAAGAAAACTTTATGCATAAAATTAATTTTTTCTAAAAACAATATAATAAATATTTGAAAATGTAATAATAAAAAACAAAGATATGTAAAAACATATTTTCATATATAAAATATTTGCTTTAAATAAAAGAATAAATATACTATAAATAAATGTAATAATAATTTACACATTATGAAATACGAAAATATTTTAAAGAAAATATGACTTTCTACAGAGGAAAGTAAAATATATATAGATTTACTTGAAAATTGAATTTCTAATATAGTGGA
>JAQVPN010000033.1 GCA_028702055.1 Candidatus Altimarinota bacterium
GTGAGCATTTGCATCAAGACAAAAAATACATCTATTATTACAAAAAGATGATATACGAACCCAAATACGATTTTGTTTTATTGCTTTTTCTTTAGAGAGAAGATTTATTTTGTTTGGCATAATCTTTAATTAATATTATAATCATCTATTATATCAAGCAAATCTGAAAAATATTATTCAATTTGTTCATTTTTATTATTAAAAAATTCATTATTAATAATAATCAATATCTATTTTATCATTTATTAAACTGATAATCAATTATTGGCTTTAATTTAAAATTTTCATTTATATTTAAATAATCTTTATATAATCATTCACATTCATTATTATATTTACAAAAATTACATATTTTTAATTTGGTTTTATTATTCAATGTATTATTAATACATTCTTTATTTTCATTTGAAGAATTATTCATTATTTCAACTTTTCAATATCCAGATATATTTAATTTTGAATCTTTTAAAATACAAATAGGAATATCCATAATATTTAATTTATTTTGCCCTATTAAAGAATTAATAAAAATAATATCTTTTTCTTTTAATTTTAAAAAATAATTAATAAATTCATTATATGTAATTGATAATTTATCCTTATGAATTTTTCAATTTCATTCTGGTCTCATAACATTTATAAGATGAAGATTTATTCATAATTTAGAAAAAAGTTTAACTGAAGATAAAAAATCATGTAAATTATATTTATTTAACACATAACTTATATTAATTTTTCATTTATATCAATCTTTTTTTAATAGAATTAATCATTTCATAACATTATCAAATGCTCAATTTACATTTGTTATATAATCATGGATTTTACTATTTGATCAATGTATCGAAATAATTATTTCATTTAATGATGAATTTATTATTTGATTTCTAATATTAAAATCAATAAGAGTTGATCCATTTGTTATCATTGAAATTGTATTGTAATAATAATTTCAAGCATAATTTATGTATTTAAAAATATTTTTATGTAAAGTTGGCTCTCCTGTAGTAAAAACTATTTTTTTATATTTTAAATTTCATGATTCTATTCTTTTATAATAATTTTCGTCTTTATAATCTTTTAAAAAATTAAACTGAGATTTATCTCATTCGGAACAAAAAATACATTTTTGATTACAAAAAAAATTAATATTAATATTTAAAGTTTCTTCTTTTTTTTGAATTTCCATACTTAATTGATTATTGGTAAAATTTCTCAATCTCAATATATATTATAATATTCTTTCCGTATTCATTGGCAAGAAATATTATAAATACATTTATTACAATTCTCATTTTTATATTTTAACTCATTAGTTTTTTTATTTTTCCATTCAAATTTTCTTCCTGAAGATAAATCTGAAATCTCATCAATCTTATCAAATTTTTCTCATATAAATTTATCAATTATGTATTTATTTTTGATAATTTTATAAAAAATACATATAGGAATTGTGTCGAAAGTTATTCTTATATTATATTTTAATGAAATATAAATTAAATTTTTAATTTCAAATAAAATCTCTGTGTAAGAAATAACAAAATTTTTAAAATTTTCTTTCATTCATAAGTCAGGCCGCACAAAATTAATTCTTATATCTTTAATATTTTTTATCGTGTAAAAATAAAGACAAGTTTTTGTTATACTTGATAAATTCTTTTTATTTAAAACTATATTTATTGATATTTTTGATTTTAATATTCATTTCTTATATAATTTATTAAAATTATCTATTGCTTTTAATTTCTTTTTTAGTCATCATTTTATTTGTGTTAAATAATCCTCGATTTCTTCTTTATGTGAATGTATTGATATATTTACTCTTGTAGCTCATGATAAAACTAATTTCTTTACTTTTTCATAATCTGAAAAAATCATCGCATTTGTTATAATATTTATTTCTTCAAATCATGCTTTTTTTGATTCTTCCAGTATTTCATAAATATTTGGATGTATTGATATATCTCATCATAAAAATCATATAGAATTATATCACAAATTTTTATAATAAATAATATCATTTTTTATTTTTTCAAATTCAACTATTCATTTATATCAAGAATTTTTATCAAATCTCACTTTTCAACTCATACAAAAAATACATTTGTTATTGCATGCTTTTCAAATATTTATTTCTATGTGTTTTAGCTTTTGCATTTTGTATTATAAATTAGTTTTATTGGTTTAAATTCTTCAAATCAAAATTTATTATTATACTCTGTAGATATTCCTCTACATGAATTATAATAATAACAATCTTTACATTCTTCTAATTTTATTCTATTAAATCATTTTCAAAAATTATTTTTTCAAATAGACTCTCTTTTAAAATAAAATAATTTTTCTCATATACAAAATGGAAAATCACATTCTCCTCAAAAAACATTTGAAATAATAATATTATCTTTAATTATTTTTTCTACACTATTTATTTTATTAATTACATCACTATATTTAAATAATATTTTATTATAATAAGAATATTTTTTTATTGAAGCCATAATTGATATATTAAGCTTAATTTTTGATTTAAATAAATTATTTACAAATAATAAATACTCTGCAATATATTTATAATTAAAAATATTTAAAACAATATTAAGTTCTAATTTAATTCAATTGTTATATAAATTTTTAATTCATTTAATAGCTAATTTATAAGTATTAGAATATGTTATCGCATTATAAACTTTTTCTTTATGAGAATGAAACGAAATAAATAATTCAATTTTTTTATATTTTTTTAATTTTTCTACATTATTTTTTGATGAAAAAAACACTCGATTTGTTTGTAATAAAATAGTTATATTATTTTTTTCACAAAAATCCAATATATTAAAAAAATATTTATGTAAAGTCGGTTCTCCTCAAGAAATTGTAATACTAATTTCTTTTCAATTATATTTTTTTAATATTTGTTCAATTGTTTCAATTATAATATCAAATGAAAAAAAAGTCACATTATCTATATGTGCAAAACAAAAAATACATTTTTGATTACATATTCTATTTATTCTTAAAATTAATTCAACACTAGTTTCATCTTCATTTATTCAATCTATTAATTTATACATTTATTTTTTATTATTTAAATAATTAGAAAAATAATCCATTATTTTATGTAGTTTTTGTTGTCATAAAATATTTTTAGTAATATTTTTTTCATAATATATTAATAAATTTTGTTTATCTTCAAAATTAAGATTTTCACTTAAATTAAATTTATTAATATTTTCTAAAAATAGTTCATTTTTAATTATTTTTCACAATTTTGTACTAACAAAATCTGTATAATATATTTTTAAATCTATATCTATAAAAATTGACTTATTTAACAACGAATTATTGTATCATAAATTTTGCTGAAATCAATAAAGTTTAATACTTTTATCAATTATAGATTTATCTAAAATAATTTTCATAATTTTGGACAATCAAACTAAATCATCATCATTCCAAATTTTTGTATAATAAACAGGTAAAATATTAAAATTTTTAAATCACATTTCATATAATTTAAAAAATTGATTTAATGCAATTTCATGTTTTCAAGGAGAAATTATTAAATTAAAATATATTTTTCTTTCTAAATTATATTTTCTTATAAAATTTAATACTTTTTCAAAATCAAAATCATTTTCACTATCTATACTAAAGAATATTATATAAAAATATCTTTGAAAATATTTTCCAATTTCATCAGTTAAAAGCGATGTATTTGTAACTATTTCATAGTTTAAACTATGATCTTTTACATTATCAATAATATATTTTATATCTTTAAAAGCGAGTAATGGTTCTCCCCCAAAAAATTTAAATCTATCAATAAATAGATTATTTTTATTTATAAATTCAATTATTTTATCTAAATTTTGTGAATTATGATATTTTTTATCTTTAACTACATCACAATAACTACAATTGTAATTACAAAAAGTTGTTATATGTGTAATTATATTATATTTTTTCATAAATAATTTAATTAATTGGAGTAAATTCAGTATCTCAATATACTTCATCATATCATTTCCGTATTCATTGACAATTATTTATATAATTACATGACTTACATTTATTATATTTTATTTTTAATACATTTTTTTTATAATCTTGCCAATTAAAATTTTCAACAACATCAGGACTAGTATCATCTATTTCATCAATATGATCTTGATTTTCTCATAAAAATTTTTTAATATTATATTTATAATTATTTTTATCTATTTTATAAAATATACATGGTGGAATTGAATCAAATGTAATTCTTATATTATATTTATTTGATAAATAAATTAATTTTTTAAAATATAATAATACTTCTGTATACATTATTTTTAATCCATCCCACTCTTCTCTAACATCATCATTAAGCCAAACAAAATTAATTCTAATATCATTAATTCATTTTTTAAATCTATAAAAAAGCACTGTTTCTATAATTGTTTTATAATTTTTTTGATTTAAAACTATATTTATACTCAATGGACTAATTAATAATCATCTATTATATAGTAAATTTATATTATCTATAGCCTTTAATTTTCTATCTAATCATCATTCAACTTGAGTTAAATAATCTTCTATTATTTGTAAATGAGAATGTATTGATATATTTATTCTTGTAAGTCATGATTTAACTAATTTTTCTATAAAATTTATATCATCAAATTTCATTCAATTAGAAATAATATTTACACTAACAAATCAATTATTTTTACATGTTGCCATAACTTCATCCAACTTTGGGTATATTGAAATATCTCATCATAAAAACCCAATAGAATTATATCATTTTTCAGCATAATTTTTAATTTTTTCTTTTAATATATCTATTCAAACAAATTTTATATTCCATAATACTGATTTTGCTGTCATACAAAATCTACATCTATTATTACAAGCTTTTCAAATATTTATTTCAATATGTTTTAATTTCTCCATATATATATTTATTTATTATTTTTAATAATTTCACAAACATCACTAATAAAACAATATTTACATCTATTTTCTTTAAAACAAAATGGTATATTTTCTTGATTAATTCTAATAATATCTTCTTTTCAAATTTGATTTACAACTCACTTTTCTAGATTGTAAAATTCGATAAATTTTCAAAAAAAAATCATACTAAACTTAGAAAAGAAAACATTTAAATTTAATTTTTTAATTACTGTAAAAAATAAGTCAATAGATTCTCTTTTAGAAGATATCTCATATTCCAATACATTTTTATTAACATAAGGTTTATCAAAAGGAAAATAATTAATAAAATCAAAATTAGATATTCAATATAGCTTATTTAATACAAAAATATCATTGTGTAAATTATCTATATTAATATTATTAATATGAATAATTATTTTTAAATTTAATCAAGTTTTTGATAATAATTTTAAATTTTTTAATAAATTTCAATATAACAAACCTCCTCAATTTAATTTTGAATGATTATTTTTATTAAATGAATTAAAGTAAATTCATATATCTGTTAATCAATTTTCTATCAATGAATATATTTTGTTTTCTATTCAATGACTATTAGTTAATAATCAAATTGTTTTATAGTTATTTTTATTACAAAATTTTACAATATCTATCAAATAAGGATGAAGTAACGGATTTCATCCATAAAATGTTATCTTATCATCTTTATTTTTTAATATCTCATCATATAAATATTTTTTATCTATATATTTTGAATTTAATTTTCTTAAATTTGATTCAAGACAATATAAACAATTATTATTACAAGTATTTACAATTCTTAAATCCATAATTATAAATTAAAAATAATATAATTTTTTACAAACTTCAGTATTTCATGTTTTTAAAAAAGTATAAAATAAAGTTAATGCATGTTTTTGTTCTACTTCAAGAAATCAAGATTTAATTATATTTTTATCAATATTTATAAGATGCAAAATTTTTTCTATATATCAAATTGCTTCATTATATGAAATAATTTTTTCATAATATAAAAACATTATTAGAGTTGATGGTTCAAATCATCAATTTCATTTATCTCTATCAATTTCTAAAGGTGTTATTCAAATACTAATTAAATATTCCCTAAAATCATTTTCAAATTCTTTGTTTAAAATACAATTTAAAAATTTTTCTCATAAATTATATTTTTTTAATATTTGCATTTCATCCTGAAAAAATCAATTTTTAAAAAAAATCTCTATTTTTTTATTATTATAACATAAATAACAATAAAATTCTCTAGAACCAAATTTTACTTTTGTTGGATAATATCATATATTTTTAATACTTTCCTCTATATTTAAAAATAATATTTCTTTTTTATCCATATTAATTAAGTTTACTAGATAATATTTTAAAAATTACATCCTTATTATTATAAAAAAATTTTTCTTTTAAATAATTTCATTGTATCCAAGTAGAATTTTTTAAAAATCAATATTCATAAATTTTTGAATATATTATAAATAAATTTTTTTTTCAAATTTTTAATAAATCTTCTCTATAAAATAAATTATTAAAAAAAACATTAAAAATAATTTTAAATAATTTTAATAAATCTTCATTTGAAAAATTTTTTACTAAAACTAAATCTAAATATAAATATATTGGTTGTAAAAATAAAAAAGATACTGTTACTGAATCAAAATCTATAATAAAATTTCATTTTTTTGATTTTATAAAATTTGATTTATTTGGATCTTCCTGAACCAATCATATTTTTAATCAATTTAATTTTGATATAAAAGTTTTTTTATTAAATAATATCAATTCTAATATAATCTCTTTTATTTCAATAAAATTTAAAAAATTATAATAAGGCATAATATATCAAATTTTTTTATTTACTAAATCAACTTTTATATTTTTAATATATCAAAATTTTTTTAATAATATATTTGTCATGTAAAAATCTAATAATGAAATACCATGAATAGAATTAATCCACTTTAGTTCTTTTTCAATATTGTTATCTATTTTTTTTATTATACATCTATTATTTTTATATAAAGTTATATTATTAATATTATTTGAAGTCAATATTGGCTCAATATTTTTTCATATATTTAAAAAAATATCATTCTCAGATATTTTATAAAAAATATCTTTATCTATGTAATTGAAAAAAAAATAATAAAATAATTTTAATTTGTTATCACTGATATTAATAGTATTTTTAATATAATAACTTTTTATTAATTTTTCAAAAAAAATATTAATTTCAAGATATTCTAAATTTTTTGAAGAAAATTTAAATAATATTCCTTTTTTATTTATATCTATTGTATAAATAATAGTACAACCTTCAATTATATCAAAAACTTTTAAAAAAACTCTATTATCTGATAAATTATCTTTAAATAAAAATTTATATATATTAATATAAATAACTATGTTACTAATATTTATATCAATTAATTGATATCTTCAAAATAATATTTTTCATTTTAATTTTAACAAAATATCATACATTTTATCTTTTTTTATTTTCTAAATTACACAAAGGATCAAGAGCATCATAGGCTCAATTATAGATATTAGCATTCATTCTAGATCATCCCATACATTCATCTTTATATTTGCAATCATAACAATCTTTTGGCAAAAATCAATTAGTAAGTTTTTTTTGTACGAACTCACTTTCCCAAATATTTTTTATTCACTTTTCAAAAATATTTCATAAATGCATATCAAAAGCTGACATTATTTGAATATTTCACTCTGATGTTATTATAGTTTTAATATTATGATTAAAACTCAATTCTCATTCTATTACATGACTAGCGATATCTATATCTTTTGTAACACAAAAAGGAACTGCATCAACTATTTTAAAATTTGTCTTATAAATATTATTTAATTTATAAATTTTATGAATTGCTAAATTTATCATTTCACTGCTTATTCACTTAGTTGTTCATGTAGAAAATAATCTAAAAAAATGCCAATCTTTTATATTGAAATTAGATAAAATATAATTATATATTTTATCTAGATAAATAATATTTTTAGGAGTTAGAATAGTTAAAAAATCTAAACTTAAATTTTGATAATTTTTAATTTCTTTTAATTGTTTAACTTTATCTTCATATTTTGATTCCCATTTTTTAAGCTCTTTTATTCAATAAATATTTGATGCTCATTTTTTATTTAATTCATAATAATCTTTATTATTAAATTCATGCATTGACACCATTAAATGAAGTGAATAATTATTATTTAATCTCTCAAGTGTTGAATTATACAATAAAGTACCATTTGTATTTATTCTAATAAAAATATTTTTTTCTTTTAGATAATCAAGTAATTCCCATAAAAAATTACAAGAAAAAGGTTCTCCTCAAGTCAAAATAATATCTCTAGTTCAAGCCTCATATAATTCATCAATTATTTTTATAAAATCTTCTAATCATAAAGTTTTTCTTGAATTTCTTGTATCAAGAGGATAATCGTAATCATTAAAACAATAATCACAAAATAAATTACATTTACTTGTTATATTCAAAACAACTCAAAATGGTATATTATAATAAAAACTCTTTCATTTTAAGAAATTAAAATCAAATTTATCAATATATTTTAAAATATTAAAAATTTCTTGTAAGAGTTCTTTATTCTCTCAAGATAATTGCCAATTTTTTGATGTAAATTCATTTTTATTTGAAATAAAATCTATATGAGTAAAAATTATACTCTCTTTTTTTGAATGTTTCAAAAAAAGACATTCAAAAATTCCTAAATTTTTCTCAAAAATATTCACTAATAAAAATCAAGAATTAAGTTTATCTTGATAATTTATATTTGGAAATAAAACTAAAGAGTAAAATATTTTAGTTATCATTTTTATTCTTTAAATACAAATAAAATACTTCATCATCTTCATAATAATCTTTATCTAATATTAGATTATCAATGTAAAATAATTCTCAAAATATATTTAATAATTCTTCTTTTGTATATCACCATACAGGCAACTCATTATCTATTATAAAAATAGGATCATTTTTTTTTATTTTTGAATTAAATATCCTTATAAAAATAATTCAATTATCAGATAAAATATTTTTATATTTTAATAATATTTTTTTTCATTCAATTTTATTATTTACATGAAAGCATCAA
>JAQVPN010000034.1 GCA_028702055.1 Candidatus Altimarinota bacterium
TAGCATATATCATAAACTTCTATCTCCTTAAGACAGATTATAAAAATAATTGTACTTTTTTAAAAGTGTTTCTATTTTATTTAAAAATATTTTTTGTCAAATTATAATTTTTGCTTATATTGTATTTATAAAATTTTAAAATATAAATAAAAATATAAGTGAAAGAAGATAGATTAAAAAAAATGGAATCAATGATTTGATCATTGGCAAGTGAATTTTTGCTTTTAGAAGTAAAAGAAATAGAAGAAGATTTCTGATTAATTAATGTTACTTGAGTAAAATTATCTAGTGATTTATCATATCTTGATATATTTGTAAGTGCTATAAAAAATAAAGAAAATTTAACTAAGGCATTAGCAAAATATGATTATATAATAGTTAAAAAAATAAATGAAAGAGTACAAATTAGAAAAACACCAAGAATTAGATTTAGATATGATGAAAAATGAGAAATAAGTCAATGAATAACAAGTCTTATAAATAGTTTAAATATAAAATAAATATGTTTCAAAAATTCCTAAATTATATAAATAAAAAATATAAAAGATTAAAAAACAGGAAATTTTATCAAAAATTAAATCAAGAAAAATCAAGAATGTATCTTAGAGATTCTGATTTTTCAGATAATTTTTGTTCAAGAAAAAATAAATTTAAAATGTTTTCTCTTACTAGAAAATATTTAAATTTTATACGAATAAATAATAATAAATATACACCATATTATTATTATACAGCTATTGCTTTAATTATCCTATCTATTTATATATTTTTATTTTCTTCTTATTTTTCTGTTCAAAAAATCTATATAGAAAGAACAGATGATCTTACAAATATAAATCTAGCTTATAAAGCTGTAGAAGATTTATATTGAGATTCATTGTTTTTGATGGATGAAAATGATGTTATGGCAAAAATTCAATCTTATCAAAAAAATTTAAAAACTATAAACATTAGAAAAATGTTTCCAGATTCTTTAAAAATAGATATTACATCTTATAAATGAGCTTTTAATACTAAATTATTTGACAGAGACTATATAGTTACAAATAATTGAATACTTGTACCGATAAAAAATGATTCTAAGCTTAAATACATAAATATTCATTTTAAAGATAAAGATACACTTTGAATAGTTGATTATAAGGATATTTTAAATTGAGATGATATAGTAACAGCAAATAAAATAATAACTAAGATAAATAATTCTATATTTGATTTAAAAATAGAAAATATTGATTTTTTCCCAATAGAAAAAGAAATTCATATAAATTCTGATTTAAAAACAAAATTTATATATGATTTAGCTTGAAATGTAGATGAACAAATTGCAAAAACTAGTAGTTTTTTTGAAAAATACAGAGATTTATATAAATCAGGATTAAATTATATAGATTTAAGAATTCCTGAAAAAATATTTTATTGTTCAAATTCTGTAAAAAATACTTGTGAAAAAAATTTAAAAAGAATTTATTTGTATTAAGATCTAAACTAAAAAACTTGAGATTTTCTCAAGTTTTTTAGTTTAGATCTATATTTTTTTTCAAATTTTTCTTTACTCATACTATAAGTCATCAATTTTCTGAATCCTTAAAATATAATTCATCAACAATTTTATATATTATTTGAAATAATCATCTTCATCTTATTCAAGTGTGATTATCAAATCAATTTTCTAATTTTTTTTCTTCTAAATCATACATATCAACAGATTTTTTTGAAGCTTTTCAATTTCATGTATCAACTACTTCTAAATTTATAGAAATTCAATCTTCTATTTTTTCTATATTTAATGTTAGTTTGTTTATTTCATTATCTAAACTACCATATTCTATAGCATTATTGTTTATTTCATCTGAAATCAAAATAAATCTAGATTTCCATATACTTTTAACATTAAATATTAAAAATGAAGTTTCAATAAATTCTCTTAAAACTTTTGTATTTTTAAAATCTGATTTATATTGGAATTCAATATTTAAATTTTGATTTTCTATGTAATTTAAAAGTGTTTCCTTCTTACTTTTATCTTCGGGAAATTCATCTATATTTATTAGATTCATATTTTGAAAACAAATAGATTAATAATTTGTTAATTATTTTAATATAATTGTTACTATTTTAACACTTTCGTAGTATAAAGTCAAAAAAAAGATTATCTTTTTTTTGAAAGATAATCTTTTTTTAACAATTAAGAATAAATTATTTAATTTCTTCTTTAAGAGTTTTACCAGCTCTAAATACAGGAGTTTTAGTAGCAGCAATTTTAATTTTTGCTTTAGTTCTTGGATTAACACCATTTCTAGCAGCTCTTTTAGAAACTCTAAAAGCACCAAAACCAGTAATGTTAACTTCTCTATCTGCTTTTAATTCAGAAGAAATAACAGCTATCATAGAAGCTAATGCTTTAGATACTGCATCTTGACTTAAACCTGCTTTAGCAGCAACTGCTTTAATAAAATCTTGTTTTTTCATAAAACAAATTGTTAAAAAATAATATTAACACTAGTAATATAGCTTAAACAAAAAGATTTGCAAATTTTTTTTTTATTTTTTTGCTATATTAAAGGCTTTAGAAAAATTCCAATAATTAAAATGGCTTAAATAAGCCATTTTAATTATTGGAATTTTGTAGTGACAAATTCAAATATTTTAGTAAATATAAGTTTTTTATATTAATTTTCTCCTGATAAAATTGAATATTTTAATAAATTTAAGTTTTTGCTATTATTTAGGTTTACTTGTAAATTTTGTTTATAATCTCAAACTTTTCATTCAGCTATTATTGATATATTATTTAGAGTAAATTTTTCTAGAGAATCAATAGTTTCCAAATTATAATTTATTAAATCATTTGATGAATTATATAAAATTAAATAATTATCTTCAGATGATTTTAAAAAATCTATTATTTTTAGATTTTCAAAAGTAAAATTATTACTTGTATCTATTTTTTTTAATTGTTTTTCATCATTATAAGAAAAACTTCAAGTTGAACTTATTCATCATTTTTCTCATATTATATTCCACACTAAAAAAGACGGATTTCATGAATTTATAGTAAAATTTAATTTTGTTATATTTTGTTTAGTTCAGTCAGCTTTTGTATAATATAGCGGATATATTGTATATTTATTAGATTCTAAATTTATATTTTTAATGCTTCAAGTTCTTGAATTTATTTCATATCATATTTTAGCATCTTTATTTCAATCATAAAATATTTCATTTATTTTATTATTTCAAGCATTAGAAAAAATATGTTCTTCATAACCATATCACATATCTTTTACTTTTTTTAAAGCTATTTCCATAGATCATTCAGCTCGAGCATAGGCTTTTAAATAATCTTGCATTCATCTAGTGTCATACATATTTTGTAAAATAAGCTTAAAAACTCCAGAAACAATAATTATTATGAAAGATGTCATAAGTAAAGCTAATAAAACAGAATAGGCTTTTTTAGAATTAGATTTTCTCATAAAATTTATTTTTAAAATACTAAAAAAGATAAAATATTTTTAGCATTTTATCTTTTTTGATGTTTTAGTAAAGAAAAAAATTATTCAAGTCAATAAAATACAGAGATTGTATGATTTAGTTCTCAAAAAATTACTCATTTTGATGTATCTGTTTTTTCAGAATCAGTTTTTTTAGACAGATAAAATTTATTTTTTATAAATTCTTCTTCGTTATTTATAAAATTCTTATTTAGATACCATTTTTTTGTTAAATATTCTTTAATTATTTCAGAAAATGGTATTTCAATTTCTTTAGAAATTTTTTTAGCTATTTTTATTATTTTTATAGAAATAAATACTTCTAATTCTTTTAAATTTTTCTCATCTTTTATAGAATCAAAAATATTTATATTATTTTCTTTTTTTAATATTAACAACATAGTATTTGCAAGATTTTCTATAGAATTTATATTATTATCTTTTTTATCATCATTTTTACTTATGTCTGGAACTATATGTTTAGCTTTTAATGTATCTATATATTTTTTTGAAAATTCTTTTGAATTTTTTGTGAAATAACATAAATAAATGATTTCTACTAAATCTTTTTTAAATTTTGCTAAATTTTCAAATTCTTTCATATAATTTTTATATTTTCAATTTTGTGAAATATATCTATAAAATTGAGATGTTTTTACTTTTTTTTCTTTTAATTCTATTAATAAATCTTTAAATATTTCTGGATTTTTTGCAAAGATTATATATCAAGCTTCTTCAAGTTTTTCATTTAAAATTTCATTTATTATTTTTATATTTTCTTTTCATATTTTTTCTCTAGAGATTTGCTTATTTATTTCTTTATTTTCATTAAAATTGCTTAATTCATTTTCTATATCTATTTCATCATATTTTGTTTTTAACTGATAAATAAATTTATAAATATAATCTTTTATTAAAAAATTAAAATTATTAATAATTGTTAAATCTACTAATATATTATTTTGATTAAAAAGCTGTCTAAGGGTTTCATATTTATTTTCAGAATTTAGAATCCTGTTTATAGAATTGTTTATTTTTGATAAAATTAAAGAATTAGTTATTTCTAACTCATAAATTAACTCATCAACATATTTATTATAATATTCATTTTCTTCTTTTTTTCGATTTATTTCTTCTATTTGTGTTTTAATTCTGCTTTGTCGTGTTTCAATTACGGTTTCTCATTTACCTAAAATTTCTTTACTTATTTTAACATTTCCATCTTTAATTTCCTTTGACATTTTGATATTTTTTATGAGATTTTTTAAATTTTGTTTTTAATTTATAATTAATTTATATATGTTGTCAAATTTTTTACAAGCAAATTCTATATATAATTTGACTTTTGAACTAAAATCATTAGAAATCTATAAAATAAAAATAAATAAATCTTATGAAAGGAGATTCTATGCAAGGCATTTATGGTGATATTGTAGGTAAGTAAAAAAATGCGATGTTGCTTTAAAATAAATCTTATGAAAGGAGATTCCATGAAAGTTGCAGGAAATAAGGTTCTAGCAGGAACTGGTGGATTTTGGGCATAAGTTGATTTGAAAAAATCTATAAAACAAAAATAAAAAATATGAAAGGATTTGTCATGAAAATCACAGAAGTTCTTTCTCCAGTTTTAACTGGAAAAACGGCAAAAACTATCGGTTGTTCTCCGAAAGATGGTGTTAGATCACTTCAAATTTCTGGAGAAGATATGGATTAAAAGTTGGAGATAATTTTTTCTCTCAAATAAAAAAAGGGGCCAAAAGCCCCTTAAAATTTAAATAAAATTAAAAAATAAAACAAATTATATTATGGAAAAAACTATAATAACATCATTTTTCACTACTATAAATAAAGATATATTTCTTAGATATATATCAAGTATGACTTATAGATTACCATTTCTTAGAACTTGAAAAGAAATATCTAAACTTGAACAAAATATTTTGGAATATATAAGTCCATTTAATCATAAAAATAAAAAAATAATAAGCTTTTACAATGCTAGATCAGCTCTGTATCATTCTCTAAAAATGTTTGATATAAAATATGGAGATGAAGTTATAGTTCAAGCTTATACTTGTATTTCTGTTGTAAATGCTATTTTACAAACTTGAGCGATTCCAGTTTATGTAGATATTGAAGAGTGAAGTCTAAATATAAATCCAAAACTACTAGAAAGAAAAATTACTTCTAAAACTAAAGCTATAATACTTCAACATACCTTTTGAAATCCTCGAGAAATAGAAGAAATTTTGAAAATAGCAAAACAAAATAATATATATATTTTAGAAGATTGTGCCCATTCTATATGAGCAGAATATAAATGAGTAAAACTTGGAAATTTTTGAGATATGGCTATTTTTTCTTTTTGAAGAGATAAAGTAATATCAAGTGTAAATTGATGATTTATGATAATAAATAATTCAAAATTTTTTGATAAAATTCCTGAAATAAAAAAAGAATTAAAATTAGCTCCGATAAACTTAGTTTTAAAAAATTTAGTTTACATAAAAATTTCTTTTTTCGCTAAACTAACTTATGATTTTTTTTCATTTTGAAAAGTACTTATGTTTGTATCAAGAAAATTAAAAATTATTCCAGAAGTTCTTTTTGCTTCTGAAAAAGCTTGTGCTGATAAAACATTTTTTTATGCTTATCCAAATTCTTTGGCTTATATATGACTAAAAGAATTTTCTAAAATAGATTTTTATAATGAACATAGAATTAAATTAGCAAATTTTTATAGAGAAAATTTGTCTGATTTTCAATGAGTAGAAAATAATTCTCAAAATAAAAATATTTATCTGAGATGTACTTATTTTTTTAAATATAGTGATGAATTAATGGCTTTTATGAAAGCAAATTGAGTTTTACTTGGAGATTGGTATAGGCAAGTAATTGCTCCTAAAAATGTAAATTATGAAAAAGCTTTATATAAAAATTGATCTTGTCTAGTTGCTGAAAAATTAGCTTCTATGACTGTTAATTTGCCAAATCATATAGATATTACAGAAAATGAAGCAAAGAAAGTAGTAGATTTAATTTGAAAATTTTATTTTGAGGTGTAGAATATGTAAAGAAAAAATTAAAATTAGAAATAATAAATAATTTTTACTAAATTAATAAAATTTTTTAATCATAAAAATACGAAAAATATGGAAAATATAAAAATATCTTTTTTAACTAAAGCCTTTACCTTAGTTGAATTAATAATAGTAATAACGATACTTGCAATTCTTTCTACAATAGGTTTTATGTCATATCAGTCGTATACAATAGATGCAAGGGATGGTAAGAGAAAACGAGATATATCAGAAATAAGAAATTGATTAGAAATTTATGAAACAAAAAATTCTATATTACCAGAACCAGATGAAAAAGTAATATATGTAATATCATGATCATTAAATCAAACAATTGCTTTGCAATGATTTTTATGAAAAGAGGTACAAAAATTACTAAGAACAACATGAGAAATAAAAGATGCAAAAGATAATTTTTATTATACATATACAACAGATTCTAATAGAAAAAAATATGAATTATTAACATATTTAGAAAATAACTTAACGTACAATAATAATTTAAATCAAGTATATGCTTGATTTGATTATAGTTTAAGAAATCCATATGTATTGTGAAATTACGTAGTATTTTTTAGTTGAATAACAAATAATCCATTACAAGAAAGTATTTTAACTAGTACATGAAAATTAGATTTAACAACTACAAATTGATTATATAAAATAATATCAACTTGAAGCTGAATAACAACTGCTACTTGAACAGAATTATGAAAAATAATAGAAACAATAACAAAAACTACTATAAGTCCTTGATGAAATACATCAATTAATGCCATATGTTGAACTGCAAATTGAACAACTATTGCATCAATTCCAACAACAAACCTTTGTTGAGATTGAACTATCCCTACCGTTTCAGGAACATGACCTTGGACTTGGATTTGTCTTGGGTCTTGAAATCCAATATGAACAAATGCTAATTGTAGTGCAAATAAAATTTTATCTGTTTGATCTATAGTTGCTCAATCAGGTTCAGAAACAGCATTATATGCTGGAATATATACTTGATGACATTGAAAAACTATTTGGGTAGCTAATAATACAGATATTAGTTTACAATGGAAATTAACAAGAACATCTACAACAAATGCTTCATCTGTTACTGATTGAAGATTAAATACGGGAACGTTTAATACAAATCATCCAGCTTCAAATTATTGTCAAAATCTAGTGCGGGCATGATACTCTGATTGGTATTTACCAGCTTCTGATGCTAATGTAGTATGAACAATCTCTGATTGTTGATCAAAATCTTGAGAATTGCAATTTTTATATTGTCAACATAAGTGAAATTGAAGTCAGTCTTTATTATGATTTTCTGAAATTCCTTATTGGGCATCTACTGAGGATGGTGCTAATGTTGCTAGACAATTATATTTTCAAAGTGGTAATCGGACATCTAGTCGGAAAGATGCTTCTTATTATTTCCGTTGCATCCGTGTAGCTGATTAATTTTTAATATTTTATATTTATTATAAATTACTAAGTTTAATTTGAAAATTTTACTTTGATAAGTAGAATGTGTGAAGAAAAAATTAAATAAAAAAAATACTGATGCATACATTAAAAATAATAGATAATAAAAATACTTGGAATAATTTTATAATAAATTCTGGTTTTAAGTTTTATAGTTTTGTTGATTCTTGGGAATGGTGAGAATTTAATAAATTGGAATGACAAGAAGTTTATAGATATTGAATTTTTGAAAATGATGAAAATCTTGTTTGAGTGTTTCAATTAATCAAAATTAAAGCTAAAAGAGCAACTTATATGTTTACTCCACATGGACCACTTATTTTGTGAGATTTTTTTGCTGTTTTAGAGGAAATAAAAAAAGAACTTATAGAAATAGCTAAAAGTCATAAACTTTCATTTATTAGATTAAATTCTGTTCAGGAAAATACTAAAGAAAATAAACATTTATATAGTGAAGCTTGATTTATAGATGCTCCTATGCATGTTCATGCTGAAGATACTCATTTACTTGATTTGACTCTTTCTGAAGAACAATTGCTTAAAAATATGAGACAAACAACAAGATATACTATTAATAGAGCAATAAAAGAATGAGTAAAAGTAGAATTAGACCATGGTGAAAATTCTATAGATAATTTGATCGCATTACATCAAAAACATGCAAGAAGAACAAATGGTAAAAATAATTATCATGCATTTAGAGAATCTTACATAAAAAATTTATTTAAAGTTTTTGATAAAGATAGTATAAGTATAATGAATGCTATTTATGATTGATTTGTTGAAGCTACACTTATAACTATAAAATTTTGAGAAACCTGTGTTTATTATATTTGAGCATCAGAAATAAAAAATCCAAAATTTTCACCAGCTTATTTACTTCAATGGGAAGCGATTAGAAGAGCAAAAAATAATTGATGTAAAATATATAATTTTTGGGGAGTTTCTCCAGATGATAATCCAAAACATCCTATTCAATGAGTAAGTTTATTTAAAAGATGATTTGGTTGATATGATTACTATCTTCT
>JAQVPN010000035.1 GCA_028702055.1 Candidatus Altimarinota bacterium
AGCAAACATTTCTGGGTCTTTTCAAAAAATCTGAATAATAAGAGGTTTTTCACTTTCATTATGTGGCAATACAGAATCAGCTAAAAATTTAGAGTGGACTAATCAATCAGCACTATAAAATTCAGAGAAGCACATAACTTCTGGAGCTATTTTTTTTACAACTTGTCTATAAGCACTATCAGTATAACCATCCATTGGTGCTAATGCAACAATTGGTTTATTTATATTTTGCCAAAAATCTTTCATATTTTTTAAAGTATTTTATATAAAAAATAGATGCTTTTAAAGTCATCTATTTTTGTTTTGTTCTTTTCTTTGAGTTATTATATTTTTTATTTTTTCTATTATTATTGGGTTTTTCTTTTCCATTTCTTTTATAGAAAAATAAAGTAAAACTATTATTTCTGTTTCTGAACTTATTGATTTAACAGAGGCCATTCTTCTTTTTAGAGGTTCTTCAAAAAGTGCCATTTCTCAAACTAATCAATCTTTCTTAACAATTCATAAAACAGAATTTCATTTAGATACTTCCAATTCTCATTCTTTTACTATATACATAGCTTGAGCTTCATCTCATTCATTAAATAATATTTCTCAATTAGATAAACTTCTTTCTTGACAAAACATTTCAAGCGATTTTTTTTCTTCAGCAGTTAGTGAAGAAAATAAAGAAACTCAATTTAGAAAACTCATAATTAATAAATTTAAAAATTAAATTATCTATGTATTTCTATTTTATATATTTCTAAAATATCTTTTTCTTCTAATTTTATATCTCAAGCGAATTTTATTCAACATTCTATTGGTCCTTCAAGCATTTTTACTTCTTCTACTCATTGTTTTAGAGATTCTATTTTACCTTTTCAAATCATTTTTTTATCTCTTATAACCCTTATCATTGCTTTATCTTCTATATTATTTTCAGCTTTTAATCAAAGTCATACAATCATAAATTTCTTATCATCAAAGAATATAGCTTTTACTATTGCTTCTCATAATATAACTTCAACTTCTTTAGGATCAAGCATTCAAGTAACTATTTTTTCAATTCTATCTGTTATATGATAAATAATTTTACTATTTATATATTCTACTTTTTCTTTTTCTATAACATTTTTAGCACTTCAAACTAATCATACATTAAATCATATAAGTATAGCTGATCATCCTGAACACATTACAGAATCTCACTCTGTTATATTTCAAACTCAAGAATGTATAATTGAAACTTTTGTTTCTTCTGTTGTTAATTTAGATAATGCTCATTTTATAGCTTCTAAACTACCATTTGTATCAGCCTTTACTACTATTTTTAATTGTTTTAAGCTTCCAGATTTTATTCTAGACATTATCATATCAATACTTGAAGATTGTTTAGATTTTTTATTTGCCATTATTATATCATATTCTAATGCTTTTTTACGAGCAGTATCTATATCTGATACAACTTGAACTATATCTCATCATTCAACAACTTTATCAAATCAAATAACAAGTACAGGAGCTCCAGGTCAGGCTGATTTTATATTTTTTGAAGTAAAATCTTTTAACGTTCTTAGTTTACCAAAAGATGATTTACAAACTATGGCATCTCAAACATTTATTGTTCAAGTATTTATTAAAACAGATGCAACTGGTCATAAATTTATATCAAGATGTGATTCTAAAACAGTTCAAACAGCAAATCTATCAGGATTGGCTTTGAAATCTGCCATTTCAGCAACAAGTAAAACCATTTCAAGTAAATACTCTATTCATTCTCAAGTTTTTGCTGAAACTGGACACATAATATTTGTTCCACCCCAGTCTTCTGAAATAATTCAATGTTCTGATAATTCGGCTTTTACTTTTTCTATATTTGCTCATTCTTTATCCATTTTGTTGATAGCAACAATTATAGGAATTCAAGCTTCTTTTGCATGAGATATAGATTCAATTGTTTGAGGTTTTACTCATTCATCAGCCGCTACTACAAGTATAGCAATATCTGTTGATTTTGCTCATCTAGCTCTCATCACAGTAAAGGCTTCATGTCATGGAGTATCAAGAAAAGTTATTCTTTCTCAATTTTCTTCTACTTGATAAGCTCATATACTTTGAGTAATTCAACCGGCTTCTTTTGCAGCAACTTTTGTCTTTCTTATATAATCAAGCAATGATGTTTTACCATGATCTACATGTCACATTATACTTACTACAGGAGCTCTTTTTTGTAATTTTTCTGGATTATCTTCTTTTAATAAATTTGTTATATCTCATTCTAATATATCTTCTACAGCAAAACCAGCTGAAATATCTCTTTCTAATTTTATAGAAAAAGCATCAGCAATAATAGAAGCTGTTTCAAAATCTATTTTAGAATTTAAATTTACCATCATACCATTTTTCATGAATTCTCACATAAGTTTAGCTAATGGTACTCAAATTTTTTCAGAAAATTCTTTTAAGTTTAATATATCTGGAATAATTATAGTTTCTCAAGTTTTATCTACTAAATTTTGAGTTATTTCTTCGATATTTTTTTCTTTTTTAACAGCATCTTTTATTTTTTTAGATCTTGAAAAAGAAGTGTCTTCTTCTTCAAAGAAACTTTTATTTTTGTGTTTAGATTTTCAATCTTTGAAAAATGGTTTTTTTCATGCAACACCATCTTCTGACCATTTCTTTTTTGTGTCTATTTTAACATCTTCCTTTTTTTTGAATGAATATGTTGGTTTTAGAGCTAAATCTATTTCTGGAATTATTATATCTTCTACATCATTTTCTCCAATAAAATCGAAACTATCTTTATTTTTAGGTTCAGTTTTTTTTGTATCAGATTTTGTATAATTTTTAACTCAATCATTTTTAAAATTATTCTCAGATTTAGGATTTTTATTGAAATTTTCTTTTTTAGAATAATCTTTTTTTACAAATCATCATTGTTTTGGAGAATTTCAAGAAATTTCTACTTCTTCTTTTTTTCTGAACTTTAAAGGGGCTGAAGATACTTTTTCTTGGTCTTCATTATTTTGTTTTACGAAATTTTTCTTTTCATTTATATCTCATTTTTTGATGAATATTTTTTTATTTTCATTAAATCAAGAATCTTTTTTACTTTGAAAACTAATTGGAGATGGTTTATTTTCTTTAGATTTTTTTTCTTTTTTATTTATAAATTCTTTTTTTTGAATTTCTTGAGTTTCATTTTCTTTCTCATTTGATTTGATTTTAACTTTGATTTTTCATTTTATTCATTGTTTAGAAGAATCATCGCTTCAATCACTACTTGAAGAATTTATATTTGAGTAATAATCATCAACTACATTTGGTTTGCTCATTAAATTATATTTAATTATTAATTAATAAATTTTGCTTAAATATAAGAAAAAAAGCTTTTTTGTCAAAAAAATATAAAAACTTGTAAAAAAGTGAAAAAACATTATCTTAAGTCACAAGTTTAATATAATAATATTTTTAATATGTTAGAAAAAATTAAAGAAATAAGTACTAGTTTTTTTACAAATTTATCTATAGATCTAGAAAATCTAGAAATTGTAGAACAAGAAAAAAACATATATTATATAAAAATTAAATCTAGTGATTCTCCTATTTTAATAGGACATTCTGGAGATACTCTAAGAGATATAAAAAATATTCTTTCTATGATTTTGAATAAAACTTTTGAAGAAAAAATTGTTATTCATCTAGAAATAAATGATTATATGGAATCAAAAGACAATAGACTTTTTGATTTTGTAAAAAATAAAATAGAATTTGTAGAAAAAACAGGAAAAGATATAGTTTTACCTTTTTTCTCAGCTTATGAAAGAAAAAAAATCCATTCATTTGTAGCTGAACTTTGAAATAACAAAATTTATACAAAAAGTAGTTGAGAATGAAAAGAAAGAAGAATGCATATTTGTAAAAAAGATCAAAAACTTACTATAGATATGAATTCTATTGATATATAATTTATAATATTCGTTTATTTTTGTTATCATAAATTATGAAAAAATATATAAATCTTTTCATTTTATTTATATTTATTTCTGTTTTTGTTATTTTTTGATTACATGAAAACAGTGAAAATTATAAAAAATTAAAAGAAATAAAATATAATATAGTTTCTCATCCTGAATTATTACCCAAAAAAGAATTAGCTAGAATTTCTTCATTCTGATTTGCAAATGTTAGAGCTGATTTTTATCGGCTTGAAGCTATACAATATATTTGATGAAATGCTATTTCTGCTGAATATAAAAAATATTTATATTCAATGCTTGATATAATTACTGAATTAAATCCTTATTTTGAACATCCTTATGTAATTTGAGAATTACTTTTACCAGAATATAATGAAAGATATGAAAATAGAACTAAGAATGAACAAAATAATAATATAAAACAAGCTGAACTTATAGCAAAAAAATGAATAGAAAATTTTTGTGATAAAAGTAAAGTAGAAGCTATAAAAAATGAATTTGATTTAAAAAAATTATGGACAGAAGATAAATATAAAAATCCATGTAAATCTTCAATAATTCCATATTATTTAGCTTTTATATATTATTTTTATAATCATGATGCTATTTCACGAGCATATTATTATAAAGTTACAAGTGCAAATGAGGATAGTTTAGAATGAGCTAAAATAATGGCTGCCATAATGCAAGGGAAGTGATGAGATAGAGAAAAATCTATTATTATGTTTCTAAATATGGCTAAATCAGTAGAAAATAATGAACTATGTTCTACTTATTCAACAGAACTTCAAAAAATACTTTTATGAGTTTTTAACTGAAATTTTATTCTTACTTGAGATTTTATGAAGCAAGTAGAAAATAAAAGGAAAATGATAGAAAATGTATTAGACAAATGAAATAAATCAGATGCACTTGATGATACAAAATGTATAAATTATATAAATAAATCAGTTAGAGAAATAAATTTATATTATGCGGAAACTGCAAATAAAAAATATTTCAAAGATACAGGAAAAAATGCAAAAAATGTAAAAGAATTATATGACAAAAAATATATAGATTATTTTCCTAAAGATTTCCAAAAAGTAGGTTCTGATTCTGAAATAATTTATGAATATAATAATGAAACTTGAAATTTTGATTATAGAGTTTGAAATTATTAAAAAAATGTGAGAATTTCTCACATTTTTTATTGTTTTATACAATAGAGCAAAGCAATATTACGAGGACGAATAACTTTATAATAATTATCATTACTTGTTACTGATAAAGTATAACTAGATGAAGCTACACTTTCTGCTCTAGTTAATGATTGAGATGAATATCAATTTAAACTTGGTTTTTCAACTCAATAAATATTATAAGAATTATCTCATATATCAGAAGGAGATGTTAATATTGCACTGGTGTTATTATCTGAATGATATGTAAAAATACTAGGTTTTTGCCAACTTCCTAAAATTCTACCAGTATCAACTCATCTTCAAGAATCCAATCATCTAATAAATTCTCATCTTAAATCAAGATTTCCGAGTGTTCCATCAGTTTTTGGTTCATCTCAACTTCAATCAGCAGCATTCCGTCAAGTAGGACAAGAACTTCCATAAAAAGCTGACACCATTCAAGTTGGAGCATAAGTTCATCAAATAGTATTTATTTTATTTATAACATCATTCCAGATATCTTTAGTTATTATTGCTCAATCTACCTGTGTAGCTAAATTTGTATAAGCAGCAAATCATAAATAACAAAATAAACTAGTTCCAGAAAAGATTATTCCAGATAATATAGAGTTTTTTATTTTCATAAACTATAATTTAAAAAATAAATATTTTAAAGGAGTTTATACTTTTTTTTATTTTTCAAATAAAAAAATAAAAACTAAGTTTTGCTTAGTTTTTAATAATCATATTTTTTCATCATAATTTTAGCTTCTTTATCTATAGTTCTTTCTTTTAAAACTTGTTTTTTATCATAATCCTTTCTTCATTTTCCAAGTCATACTCTCATTTTTATAAGACTTCCAACTAAATAAATTTCAAGCGGAATTATACTATATCAAGCTTCTTTTAATTTTCCAGATAAAAGTAGAATAGTTTTTTTGTGTAAAAATATTTTTCTTTCTCTTTCTACTTCAATTCTATCTTTATTTACTAAACTTTTCCAAGCTGAAATATGCATATTTTTTACATATAATCGTCAATTTATTTGAATTATATAACTTCATTTCAGATTTATTTGTCCAAGTCTTATACTTTTTACTTCGTGTCATTTTAGTTCTAATCAAGCTTCCCAACTATCAATTATTTCATAGTCAAAAAAAGCTTTTTTATTTTTTGTAATAATTTTATTCATAAATTTTATTTCTTAAACATTTTATCTTGCATGGCAAAAATTTTTGTAGATCACATTCATTTTCATACATAATCCCAATTAATCATATCATCAAAATTATAATCTCAAATTTTTTCTTTTAGTTTTGGATTTTGAGCTATTTCAAAATGTAGGTGATAATTTGTATAATTTTTATCTGGGACTCAAGTAATTCCTATTTTTCACATAGTTTTTCCAGATTCTATAATCATTCAAGGTTTTATATCATCATTTATGCTGCTTAGATGAGCATAAAAAACTACATCTCATTTCATTGTTTTTAGCCAAATTTGATTACCTCTGAGAATATCAAGATTTTTCATTTTATCATCAAAACTTAAACCAGATCAAGTTTTGATTTTTTTTAAATCATCAAATTTAAAATCTTTTATAACTCTTATAATTATTCAATCTGCTAAACTTCTTACAGGAGTGTATAATGGAGCTAAAACATCCCATCAATGATGAATTCAATCAGTCGTATCTGCTCTATATGGTCTTCAAGCTCAAGGAATAATTGATAAGCTTCATTTAGCTCATTTTTTTGGTAAATTATATCATAAAACAGGAATCAAATAAGTTTGTCTTCTTCATTCTAGAACATAATTTATTTTATCTTTTATGTAAATAGTTTCTTTTAATTGTCTATTTTTTTGTAAAAAATCTATGTTTGTTGTTCAAGAAGCTGTAGTTCCAGAAAAAGCATTTAATTCATTTATTTTTGAAACTAATTTAAGTTTTTCAACTTTTAAATCATCTGTTTTATAATCAGTGAATTTATTTATAATAGAAAAATCATCTATTATATTTAGGTCAAAATAAGAAGATAAAACTATATCTTTTTCTTTTTCTAGATGTAATAAAGGATTATCACATTTTTTATCTAAAATTTTGAAATAAAACACATAAAAATCTTGCAATTTTGAAACAAATTTTGTTTCTATATTACATTTTTTTGAAATTAGTTTGTAGTTTGATAAATCAGATTCTGATTTATAAACAACTAAATTATCTTTCAAATTAGAATTTGAGAAAAAATTTTTAGTCAATAAAGTATGTGATTTTATAGAAACTGTTCTATCAAAAGCTCAAATTACATAAGAATAATAAGAAGCTCAAAGCAAAACAAAAAAAGCTAAAATAACAAAAATTATTTTATGGATTTTTTTTATGGATTTTTCTACTATTTCTATTTTTATTTCCTTTTTAGCTGATTTATTTTTTGGAGCTTTATTTAGCTTTAGATCTTTTTTCATTTTCTAAAAATTTTTATGTTATTAAATCCTTTTTCTTTCAAATAAAGTGCATGTAATTCACTTAAAATTCATTTATCACAATAAAATAAATAATCTTTATTTTTATCTAATTTTTCAAATCTTGAATTTATATCATAAAAAGGTATATTCAGAATTTCTACTTTTTCAAGTTTTAATGGATTTTTAATTCTTTTATCTTCCTCTCTTATATCTATAAGAATTTCACCTGTTTTTATTTCATAAACTTTTTCTATAACAGATGATACTTTTTCATCATCAAAAATACCTCTCATATCTGTTGTAATTCTTGTTTGAAATGCTTCATTTATAAGTTCTATATCTAATTTTTCAAATTCTTTTACAACAGCATCAAGACGAGCTTCTGTTGTAGGATTTACAGAAATCATTCAGCAATATTCTGGCATAGATAAGCTATAATTGTAAGTTCAAATATTTTTTGCTATTTCTATGATTTCTTGTTTATTAAAAGTTATAAGTGGTCTTAAAATTAAAGCATTTGTAAAACTATCTATAACTGACATATTTATCAGAGTTTGACTTGAAACTTGTCCTATACTTTCTCCTGTAACAATTCAGTAATATGCATTAGTTTGAGTTATCATTTCAGCAACTTTGTGCATTAAAATTTTCAAAATTACTCATCTATATTTTGTTTCAATTTTTGTAACAATTTCATATGACAATTTTTCGAAATCTACACTTATAAATTTTGCTTTGTATGATGGAGAAAATGTTTGCCAAATATATTTAGAAATTTGTTTAACTCAGATTTCATGAGTTATTCAACCAAGTTTAAAAAATAAATAATCTACTCTTACTCATCTTTTTGCCATCAAAAAACTAGAAACACTTGAGTCAAATCATCCAGAAATAAGACTAATAACTCTTTCTTGTACTCAAACAGGATAACCTCAAACTCATCTAATATTTTCTGTAACAAGATGAAATTTATCATTTTGAATCTCAATATTTACTATAATTTCAGGATTTTTTAAACTTACTTTTGTGTTTTTTGAATTATGAAATAAATGTCACCCTATTTCTTTTTCAGCATCAAGTGAACCAAAAACATGGTTTCAAACTCTTTTTACTCTTACTACAAAAGATTTTCATTCTATTTTTTCTTTATAATAATCAAGTGCTATATTTTTCGTATCTTCTAAATTTTCAAATTTATAAGTTTTTACAATCAAAAATAATTCTATTCCAGGAACTTTTTTTAATATTTCTATAGTTTCTGGAGCAAAAATATCATCGACTTCCAAGTCTATTTTATCGAAACTATGATGAAGTTTAAATTTTGTTTCAAGAACTTTCAAACTATTTGAGATATTTGTATAAAGTATTTTTGTAAATCTTTTTCTTACTGGATTAGATTTTATCATTATTTCTCGTCAGTATCTGATTATAAATTTCATGTATTTTTAAGTTAGTTTTATTTGTGGGAGTGATTATATGAAAAAAG
>JAQVPN010000036.1 GCA_028702055.1 Candidatus Altimarinota bacterium
CAAGAAATATTTCAAAAAAAATAAAAATTCAAGACAAAGAAATAATTTTTAAAAAAGTGCAAAACAAAAATGCTAATTTATATTCTAAATTTTCTAAATACACAAACAAAATAAATGTTTTTTGAACTGAATTCAAAATTTCAAATATGGAATTATCTTTACTTGAGACTTCCCTAGTTTCTGATAATATTGAATGAGTTGATATAAATTTAATATCAAAAGTTATAAAAAAATATGCGAAAGTTTTAAAATATGAATATTTTTATGAAATATGAGTTTTAAAATATATAATGGCATTTAACAGACTAAAAGAAATTTGAAAAAATATAGATAAAAAATTCTATGAAACAATGCTTGATATAATCAAAAAAAACTGATGACTTTTTATATGAGAATGACTTAGAAAAATATAATTTTTGACTTAATAAAAAAAATCATTATAAATAAAAACTTATTTTAAAAACTATATAAAAATGAATGAAGAATTAAGAGAAAAACCAATAAAATTAGAAAAGATCCAAAAAACTTCTTCATTAGAATCAGAAGTAAAATGAAAAACTGATGATATTTTATCAAGTGAAAATATATTTAATACAATAAATAAATTAGAATCTTCTAAAAAATATAATAAAATTATAAAGTTTATAGAAGAAAAATTAAATCTTCCCTTCTCCAATAAAATCATTTCTGATTTATACATAATTTTATGAAGATGTTTTTTATCTATTTGAGAAATAGAAAAATCTCTCGATTTTTATAAAAAAGCTAGAACTTTAGAAAAATCAAATTATTTAAAAGCAAGTAAAGAAATATTAAAAATTTATATGATTTTTCTAGATACTTGAATTTATTCAGATGATTTAGAAATAGTTTTAAATACAGAGTTTCTAAATAGTCATGAAAATTTAGAAGATGTAGAATTTATAAAGATAGAAACAGATTATATAGAAGCATTTATATTAATTTGATTATATTTAGATGCTAATGAAATCTTAAAAAAAGAAACTAAAAATAAAAAAGCTCTTTATTTGATGGAAAATAGTATGTCAAACATAATAAGTTTACCTACTATTACAATAAAAGAATTACAAACTATAGAATATTATTTTGATAACATAACTAAAACTGAAGAAATAGTAGATGAATATATGGAATTTAAAAAGTCTACAAAAAAATGAAATGAAAAATATGACAAATATGATAATATGAATTATATTTTATTTTGAAAATTTGCAGAAGAAATATATAAAGAAACATTAGAAATATCTAAAAATATTTATAAAGAAGATCCTGAATTACGATTACTATTATTAAGTAATTCATTTCTTTATAATAACAATATATTAAAATATAAATACTGTAAAGAAGCTGCGATCCTAATTTGCGAAATACTAGAAAACACAAAAATAGATAAATCTATTTTCTATAAAATATTTAATGATGATGTAAATCTATATTTAAAAAATGATGATTTATTTATAGTATGAGATTTATTTTTCAGATTATGAAATAATTTATTAGCTTTAAATACATATATAAGTTATTATTTATCAAATAAAGAAGATAAAGAAACAATAAATAGAACTAAAAATTTTCTAGAGCAACTTATGCTTGATGATAATATAATAAAAGAAAAGTTATGAGAAAAAAAATTAATTAATTTATATAAGTTTAAAATTTCAGATAAATGATTACCTATATACGAAGAAAATAATAATAAAATTGATTTCTTATGAAAAATACAAGAGTTTTATGATGAAGTTACAAAAAGCAAAAAAATATAAACTCAAACAAAAAGAGATGTAAAATTACATCTCTTTTTGTTTGAGTTTTGCTTCAACTTCCCTTTTATCCTCTTCTTCAAAATCTTTTTCAATTTGTGTTTGAAGTTCATTTTGTATTGATAAATATTTTATTTTATCTTTCTTTCTTTTCTTTTCTATTTCCTTTTGTTTTTCTATTACAAAAATATCTAAAATAGGAAAAAAATACATTATTAAAACAAAAGTTCAAATAATTAAAATTATAAAAACAATATAATCAAAATTTGAATTATTTAATAATAAATCAAGTATTTCATTTGTAGATTTTGTTTGGTATTCAAATCATATATTTTGCATATTTTTATATGTAATTTTTAAAATATTTATTTTACAAGTTCTCCAACAATAATAAGTCTATTTATAGAAGTTCAAACTGGATAACAAGTCATAAGAGTAATTTCTGATTTTCAATTATCTCTTTTTAAAACTGAAACTTCTCCTGGTTTTATTACTTTTTTTTCTCTTACTTTATAAATATATTTTTTTTGCCCGTAATAAACTATTATTTCATCATTAAAAACAACATGGTCAAGTAAGGCAAAAACATCATTATAATCTCATTTTATCCAAGGAAAATTTGAAGAATGTCAGAAAACAAACATATTTCAATTTTCTCAAGGAACTCAACTTCATGGATATCTAACAACTCAATTTGTTAATTCTTCCATAAAAACATCTTCTAATTCTTTTACATTTGTAACTTGTTTATTTTGAACATTCAAAAGTGGAACATTTTTAGCTATTTTTGGTATAATTATTCTGTTTTCATATGGAGTAATATCTATATCTAAATTTATTTGTTCATTATTTGCTTCATTAAGTATTTTAGTCATAGAATGAAAATTTTTATTTTCATTATCTTCATCTACTTTTGCACTATTAAGTTCAGCTTCTTCTTGTATTTTTGTATTATCTAAACTTTGAACCATATTTTGATTAGCATTTTTTAAATCATCTGCATTTATATATGATTTAGCTATTTCATAATATGCACTATAATTTGTTCAAACTATAAGTACTCAAAAAATTAGTCCTGAAGTATATATATATCTAAAAACAAATGCTACAAATTCTTTTATTTTAGAAAAAAATGTTTTATTTTTTACTTCTGAAATTTCTGCTTCAAAAATACTTGTGAAATCTAAGATATCTTCTTTTGTTTCTTCTTTTTTTTCTTCAAATAAATTTATAGAATCAATATTTTCTGATTCTAAAATATCTTCTTTGTTATCTTTATTATCTTCTATTTCAAAATCAAGAATATCTAAATTTAGAGAATCTTCTTCTTTTTTTTCTTCAAATAAATCTAAAGAATCAAGTAAATCTATTTCTTTATTATTTTCCATATGTGTTTTTATTTTTGTTAATTTTTATTTTTGTTTTTAACTTAAATTAAGTTTATCATTTAATTTTTTTAAAATCAAAAAAAAGCACTATAAAATACTTTGACATTTTTCAAAAATAATTTATTAAAAATAATTAATAGCCAACAAAAATATTAAAATTTGTAATTTTTCTTTTTTTCCTTATTATGTGCTCAATTTATAAAGTATTTGAATAATTTGTTTTTTAAAATATATGGCTAGAATATATGAGAAAAGTTCTTGATGAATAGTTTATCGTAAGAACAATGGAAATATAGAAATACTTCTTCTAGAATGGACAAACTCAAAATGAAATACAGAACTTGTTATTCCTAAATGACATATAGAAGAATGAGAAATAGCTAGAGTAGCAGCTCTAAGAGAAATTTCAGAAGAAAGTTGATTAAAAGAAAAAGATTTAGAAGTAATTAAATTTATAACTAAATTAAACTATACTTTTACAGCTTGATATCTAGAAGATAATCCTCTAATAGATAAAGATGTTTATCTTTTTTTAATAAAATATAACTGAAATGAAGCTCCAGTTGTAGAAAAAGAAGAAAGATTTGTTTGATATAGATGGATTCCAATAAATGAAATAAAAGATATAGAAATAAGATTTGATTTATTTTCTATAATAGCTAAAAATAAAATATATTTTATTTAATTATTAATTTGTTTTTTTATGTTAGATATAATAAAAAATTGAGATGTGATTTCTGTAAAAGATTGAAATAAAAAAGAAATTTCTTTTGATACTGATAAAAATTTAGTTTTGCTTGATTGACTTGATGTAAATTTTCCTGGAGAATATGAAAAATCTGGGATTTTAGCAGAAATAAAAGAAATAGATTCTACTTTAATTTATAGTTTTACTATAGATTCTAAACATGTATTTATAGTTCCTACTGAAAAATTAGAATTAAAAGAAGAAATTATTTCATTTTTTTGAGATATTGATGTATTAATAATTCTTTGAACAAAAGAATCTATAAAAATATTTGAAAATATTGAAGCAAAAGTAGTTATTCCTTATAGCGAAACAAAAGATATATTTTTAAATTCTCTTGGTCAACATATAGAATCTGTTGAAACTTATAGAATAAAATGAGATTTAGACTGAGAAAAAACAGAATTTATAAATCTTGGATAAAACTATTTTAAAAGAAATTAAAATTTAAAAATAAATGATAAAAGTCAAATGATGAAACCTACTATCTGGTAGTGTAAAAATAAGTTGATCTAAGAATGCTGCATTACCACTAATTGCAGCTTCTTTGCTCATTAATTGAAAAATTAAATTAAATAATGTTCCAAAAATTTGAGATGTTTTAACATTTCTAGAAATTTTAAATGATATAGGAGCAGAATATGAATTTGATTGAAATACTTTATATCTAGATAATTCTAATCTAGAACCAAAAAAATTTGATTATTCAAAAATCAAAAAAATAAGAGCTTCTATTTTACTACTTTGACCACTTTTATATAGATTTAAAAATATTTCTATACCATTTCCTGGTTGATGTAGTATATGAAAAAGGCCTATAGATTCACATTTGGATTGATTAAAAGATTTATGATATAATGTTTCTTTTATAGATGATAATATAGCTATAAATTGAAATTTAGATTCTTGAAATAAGATTATAAATGCTTGATTTTGAGTAACTGCAACAGAAAATTTAATAGTAGCAAATGTTTTTAGAGATTGACATACAATTATAAAAATGTCCGCACTTGAACCACATGTATTAAATTTGGTGGATTTTTTAAATGCTGCTTGAGCTGATATTATTATAAATCATACTCATCATATACACATAAATTGAATAAAAGAATTATCCAAAAATATTGAATTTGATGTAATTGCTGATTATATAGAATCTGGTACTTTTATGGTTTTATGAGCTTTGGCATCAAAAGATTATATTGATATAGAAAATGCTAGAATTGAAGATCTTTATAGTTTTATAGAAAAATTAGAAGAAGCTTGAATAAAAGTAGAAAATTTATGAAATGACACAGCTAGAGTTTATAGAGCAAATGAATTAAAAGCTATAACTCTGCAAACAAATATTTTTCCTGGATTCCCAACAGATTTACAATCTCCTTTTGCTATACTTCTAAGTCAAGCTGAATGAATTTCAAAAATACATGAAGTTCTATTTGAATGAAGATTAAATTTTCTAGTTGAACTTGATAAACTTGGATGACATACTGCTATATTAAATCCACATGAAGCTTTAATTTTTGGTAAACAAAATCTAAAAGCTAAAAATACAACTGTAACAAGTTGGGATTTAAGAGCTTGAGCTGCAATGATTATAGCATGATTAATAGCAGAATGAGAAACATTTATAACAAATGTTGAATATATAGAAAGATGATATGAAGATTTTGTTCCAAAATTAAGAAAACTTTGAGCTGATATAATTATCTGCAAAGATTAATAAAAAAATATTTATTTTTTAAATTTTTTATTTTATGAAATTTTTATCAATATTTTTAATAATTTTTTGATTAATAATAATAATTTATCCTGAATTTTTAGCATTTCTTATAGGAATTTTCTTTATGTTCATATGATTAAATATGTTTCTTGTTAGCTTAAGATTCGGAAAATGAGTAAATCAATCTTGAGAAGAATTTGTAAGATTTTGAAAATATGTAATATATAAAAAATAAATTATGGGAATTTTATATACTTTTATCATAATGATGATTTCTTTGTTACCTATACTTTTATGGGCATATATATTTTCTTATTTTGATAATTCAGAAAACAATAGAATTAGATTCTTTTTGTGAATTTGAGCTTGAATATTTTCAGTTATTCCAATTTTATATTTTTGAGATCTCATAGATTTTTTATCTTTCCCTTTTTTAAATGTATTTTCATACATACATAATATATCTAGTTTTTCATCAAGCTTATTATTTTTTCTTTCTATTTTATTATTTTCATCAAGTTTATTATTTTTATCAATATTTGCTTGAATTATATCATTTTATAAAAAAATAAAATTTAAAAATTTAATGATTTTATATTTCAAAAATTTTATTTTTTTCTGTTTATTTTTATTACTTTCATCTATTTCTATTTATATATTAAATTATTTATTTAATTTAATTCCCTTCTTTTACTTAAATAGAGAAAATTTGTGAATAAATTTTTGAGAGATAGCTTTTTCAAGCCTTAAATTAATAATATTTTATTATATTTTAGTTTGAATAATAGAAGAATTAAGTAAATATTTATGATTTTTTTCTAGTAGTTATATATATATAAACTCTGTAAAAACATGAGTTTTGTACTGAGTTTTTGTAGCTCTGTGATTTTCTTTAGCTGAAAATATTTTGTATTTACAAAATATTTTCGATACAAATTGATTTAGTGGAAAACTTATTACAACTTATTTTTTTCGTAGTATTTTTTCTGTTATGCTCCATGTTCTTTGTAGTTTTGTCGTATCTTATTATTTTTCAAAAGCTTTGATAAAATATAGATGATTAAATCTGAAATTTCCTTATATAAAAACTTTCTTTTTCTGACTTTTAGTTTCTATAATATTACATACTTTTTTTGATGTAGCTTTGACTTTTTGATTAACTTTTTTTATATTTTTATATTTTATCTGATGATATTTTTATATAACAAATATTTTTTACAAAGATAATGATTAAATTTTTATATTTTCTAAGTTAATAAAACTAATATGTTTTTTGATTTTTTTTCTTTAAATTTACAACTAGTTGTTGCTTTTTCTATAGCAGTATTTGCTATACTTAATCCATTTTCTACAATTCCATATTATATGTTACTTCATCCTGAAGCAACAAAAAAAGATGTAAAAAATGATACAAAAATAATAGCATTAGCTAGTTTTTTGATATTAATGTTTTCTGCTATTGCTTGAGAATATATACTTGCTTTTTTCTGACTTGAAATAGAATATTTTAAAATTTCTGGTTGAATTTTGCTTATAATAATGTCAATTGCTATGATGCAATGAAAAATCTCAAAAATAAAATATGATTGAAGCGAAGAGGAACAAACAATGATTGATAAATATCGAAAAAGATGACTTATAGTTCCACTTGCTATGCCAATAACAAGTTGACCTTGAAGTATTGCTTATGTTATATGACATAGTATTGCTCAAAATTTCATAGAATTAACATTATGAATTTTTATAGCTTGTTCTTTTGTATATATTATTCTTAGATCTTGAATAGAAATAAAAACTTTTTTATGAGAACTTTGAATAAAATTAATAACAAGATTTATATGAATAATTCTTTTAAGTCTTTGAATACAAATGCTTATAAAAAACCTAATTCTAGTTATTAGATTAAATTTCCCTTGATTCTAAATTTTATCTCAAATTATTTTTTTCATATCATCTTTTAATGGAGCTAAAAACTCCATTTTTTTATTATAAAGTTCTAATTTCAGTTTATATGAATGTAGAGCCTGCCTTTGAAGTCAATATTTAGAAAAAACTTCTTTATTTATTTTTATATTACCATAAACTTTATCTCATATTATAGGAAATCAAATTGATGATAAATGTACTCTTATTTGATGTGTTCTTCAAGTTTCTATTTTAACTAATAACAAACTATATTTATTATCTATATAATCTATTAATTCAATATTTGTAATAGCTAACTTTGGATTTATAGGATTTTTAGTTGTCATTTTTATTTTATCTGTAGGATGTCTACCAATAAAACTTTCTATTCTCATATTTTTTTCTTTAACTAATCCAGAAACTATAGCAATATAATATTTATCTACTTCCCTTTTTTGAATTATATTTTGAAGATAATGCATCATAGAATCATTTTTAGCTATCATAATAAGTCAAGAAGTATCTTTATCTAGTCTATGGACAATTCAAGGTCTTTCTACTCATCATATAGAAGCTAAATCTTTAGTATGAAAAAGTAAAGCATTTACTAAAGTCCCTGTTTTTCATCAAACTCAAGGAACTGGATGAGAATTTACTCAAGCATCTTTATTTACGATAATAATATTTGAATCTTCATAAATTATATTTAAATTCATATTTTCAGCTTCTATTTCTAATTTTTCTAAAATTATTTCTAATTCTATTTTATCTTTATTTTTAATTTTTATATTTTTTGTAACAATTTTATCATTTATTTTAAGTTGTCAATTATCAATCATTTTTTGTATATAACTTCTTGAAAAATCTCAAAAAAGAGCTGATAAGTACATATCAACCCTATTTTGTTCATTTATATAAGTACAAAAAATATATTTCATTATATATTAAAAAATTTTTTAATTTTTAAAATAATTGATTCTTTAGCTTTGTAATATTTCATTGGAAATACAGATAACATTTTTCAACTTGGAATAGTATCTTGTATTACTTGATTTTGTTCTTCAGGACTAAATCAAAAAATTGGACTCAAAGTTTCTTTTTGCATTTTTTATAATTTATCTTATAAACCAAATTGTGATTTTAAATCATCTATTTTCTTTTGTTCTTCTCCTTCTTTTTCTACTTTTTCTTTTTCTGTTTTATAAATATCTCCTAATTGAAGCCATTCTTGTTGTTGTTTTGCAACAAGTTTTTTTATATCATCAGGATGTTCTCAAGCTAATTCTTTAAATTTTTCTCTTTCTTCTAGAAATACCTTTTGAAGTTCATCTACTTGAAATTGAGAAAGTGTTGGCATAGCATCTATTACTCTCTTTTTCTCAAAAGTATTTAATGACAAACTATGTTTTAACAAATCTAAAAATACATTCTCTTCAAATTCAACATCTTCATCATGTAATTTCAATAATTCTAAAACAATAGAATCTACTTCCTCATTTGTCATATTTAATTCAG
>JAQVPN010000037.1 GCA_028702055.1 Candidatus Altimarinota bacterium
TTTTCTTCTTTTATTCAATAAGAATCTTTGATACAATATTCCCATTTCATATATCTAAATTTGTATAAATTAAATTCTTTTCAATTTAATCAAACTCTTTTATTTTTATAAATTATTGGTCATTTAGGATCTTCTATTTTTATAGCTAATGCTGAAAAAACAATAAGCGGAGAAAATAAAATAATTCATATAATTCATCCAGTAAAATCTAATATCCTTTTTATTACTCTTCACCAAGCATCTAGTGGAGTATTTTTTATTTCTATTAAAGGGATTTTATATAACATACTTATTTCAGTATTTAATTTAGTTATATCAAATGAATTTGTTATATATCTATATCTTATGCCATAAATTCTAGAATACTCCCAAATTTCTTGTAATTCTTTAGCTGAAAAATCACTTGTCACAAATATTATTTCATCAACTAGTTTAGATTTTATTATATCTAAAACTTTTTGTTTATTTCATAAATAATTTATATTATTTTCATTTTGTGTTTTATTTGCATATCAAATTATTTCGTATATAGAAGCTTTTTCTATATCTTCTATTATATAATTTAGATCTTCTTCATTTTTATTTGATAATATTATGATTTTTCTCTTTTCAAGAATTCATTTTTCTATTAAATAATTTTGGAGTAAATTTAAAAATATTCTAGATAATATTACAAAAAATATTGTTATAATTGTAGTAAATAAAATTATAAGTCTTGGTAATTCTTTTGTATATAAAAAATCACGAGCAAAATAAACTATTGCAGAGAAAAAAATGAAAAAATAAAACGAATAAAAAATTATATCAAAGAATTCTTTTATTTTTGATGAACTTATTTTCATTTTATATAATGAATGTAGACTGAAAATAGTAATAAATAAAAAACTTCAAAACAAAGCAAAATTTAATAGTTCTTGTTCCGAAATAAATTGCTTTGGTAAAACTATATATGGCAAATCATGATTAAGCCTTAAATCTCTAGCTATAAAGAATGCAAAAAATACTATAAGAAAATCTAGTGGTAATTTTATAATACTGAAGAAAATTTCATGTTTTTTCATATTTATATTTTGATAATTTTTGAATTTTTAATACATATTATAAGTTTTATAATCTTTTCATATGATTATTTCTATTTTTGTTTGAGGATCCAAAGAATACATAGGTTTTTCTACTTTTTTAAATTCTGTTTGTAAGAAAAAAAGCTTCAAAGCTTCTAATGTTTTAGAATCTTCTTTTAAATTATTATAAAAAATTATACTTTTATCATATTTAGTTCAAGATGTATTTCATATTGAATCCTTTTCTGGAATAGAAAAACCATATTTTGTAAGGAAACTTCACCAAATACTAGCAAGTCATGAGACTTTAGTTGAATTAAAAATGTTTATAGTAGAATTATCTTGAAAAACTTGAGGATAATTAAAAATAACATTTGAAAATCTTAAAATTTCAGTGTAATTATCTACTTTATAACTTGTTGCAGTATTTGGTAATAAAGTTGATGCTCAAGCAAAGTTTTCTCTAGGTGGAGTATATAAAAATCATCATCTTTTACATGAAGCTGATCAATAAAAACAAGAATCATTTAGGTTGAAAGAGAAAATATTATTTTTTTCAACTTGTTTAGCTAATAATGCTAAAGAAATCATATCTGAAATTCACAAATCAGTAGTTATATTACTTTTAAGTGCTAAATAAAGAGCTTTTATTTTGAATGGATTTGCTAAATATCATAGAGAAGTTACTTTTTCTTTTATAGCTCGTATAACTAACTGTTGTCTTAATGATCTATCAAAATCATTCGTTGAATGACGAGATCTAGCATATTTTAGAGCTAAACTTCAATCCATATGTTGTAATCAAGCTTCAACTTTAAGGGTTTGATATCACCAATTAAAATCAGGATATTCTGTGTCTACTAAAGTTTCAGGAACATTTATATCTACTCATCAAACACTATCAACTATACTTATAAATCATTTAAAATCTATATTTACATAGTTATCTACTTTTTCTCAAGTTATTTCTTCTATTTTTTCTTCAAGAACTTTTATTGATGTATCTATATCATAATCATTTTTCTTTAATGCTCTCATATAGGTTTCATTTATTTTTCAAGCTCATCAAGTAGGGTATTTTACCCATAAATCTCTAGGAATAGAAAGCATAGTAACAAATTTATTATCGCTATCTATTTTTGCTAAAATGATTGTATCAGTTAAATTTGGAGCATCATTTAAATCTCATCATCTTCAAATAATAAGTATATTTTTTGTATTTGCTCGGATTCACATACTTAAATTCATTTCAGGTATGATTGATTTTAATCATTCCATATTAAATTCTATTTTTGGAAATTTTATAAGTACTCAAACTCAGATTATAAAAATTAATAAAATTGCTATAAATCAAAGTACATTTCATACTATGGAATTTCTTTTCATATCACTTTGATATATTTTTTGTAAATTTATAAGTTTGTTTAAATCCAGATTTTGGGTTTTTCCTATTTTTTTCTTTTTAAATGACACTTTTTTAAAATAGCTAAAATATAAAATTATTTACTTAAAAATTCATTAAGTTTGAGTTTTTCGGAATTTTAATCATTTTTATATATAATTCAATTTTAAAAATAAAAAATTATTGACTTATCTCAAAAAAGATTAGAATAAACAACTCTGAAATTGTAAAAAATTTTAGAAAAAAATAAATACAAAAGGAGTGATTATGATGTCTTGGAAAGCTTCATATATTTCAATTTTATTTTGGTTGAAATCTATGGGAGTAACACCAAATAAAACTACAATGTTTAGATTTTACCTATGGATGGGCTGTATTTTTAGTTGGATGATTATTAGGTATACAGAAACATACCAGTTTCTTTTATACATAATTATTTTAACAATTCCTATCTGGTTACTTGATAAGGTTGATGGTGATTTAGCTAGATATACCGATCAAATGACTGACGAAGGAAAAGTTTTAGATCCATTTATTGATAAAATCAAAGTTTACTAAGGATTTTTTGTTTTGAGCTTTGATTTATCTATGAATATTTGGATTTATATGATATGGATGCTCTTTTTAGATTTATTATCTAACTATATGAGAAAATTTCAAAATCCAGCTTATACGGGTGCAAATAAGTGGGGTAAATATAAACTTGCTTGCCAAGTTTCAACTTTGCTAAATTTGGCAATTTACATTTTCTTGAGTAAAACGATGTTGGATTTTCATGATTATGATTCCATATTTCTTTTTTTAGGTGTTAAATCACTTATAGTAGCTCTATTTCTTGCTACCATAAGTATTACAATAAGATTTAACCAAATAAGGGGCAACTAATTTAGTTGCTCTTTTCTTTTTTATTATAAATTATTCATCAAATCATTCAAATTATGAAAAATACTATTATTAAAATTATGAAATTATAATTATTTTTAGAATCTTTTTTATCTAATATTGAGGTTTTTAAATCATTTGATATATTTGAAATATCTCATGTTGAATCTTCTAAATCTGTATTTTTTTGTTCTTCTGTTTTATTGTTACTTATATTTCAAATATTTATTGTATTTTCTAAATTTCAAGAATTATTTTCTATTTTTTCTGAATTTATAGGATTTTTATTTTCTATTTGTTCATTACTTTTTTCCTCAGTAATTACTTTTTCAGTTTTATTTATATTTTCAGCATTTTTTTGAATATTATCATTCTTAACTATTATTTCTTTTTGTATTGTTTTTCTTGTATAAGAGTTTATTTTATTATTATCTGGAGAAAATAAACTTATAGTTTCATTTTCTTTTAAATCATAATTATATTTATATATTTCATTTGGATTTAGAGAAATATTTTCATTTATTTCAAAATTTCATATTTTCCATCATTTTAAATAAACAATTTTATTTTCATTATTTTTTATAAAAATATTATTATTTTCATAAAATATTTCTAAATTTTTTGGATAATTAAAAGTATATTTATTTTCTTTTATTAAACTTGCTGTTATATTATTTGATATTGAATGATAATTTAAAATAGTATCTTTTTTTATTTCTATAGAGCTTCATAATTTATATTGTATTTGTTGGTCAAATCTTCAAACACTATCAGTATAATAGAAAACTTTAGCCTGATCATCATTTGGAATTAGTTTAACTTCTATAACTTTATCATACATTCAAGAATCAATAGTCGCAATTACATCGGCTTGTTCAGTGTTTGAGTTTATTTCTAAAGGAGCTCAAGCTAAGCTTATATTTGGAATTAAAACAAGTAAAATTGCAATAATTATTTTTTTCATATTTATTTTGTTTTTAAGAATTTTTTTATATTATAGTGAAAGAAAATTTAAAAAGCAATTTATATTTTAAAAATTAGATTTTTTATGGAAATTTTGGAAACTAAAGCGATAATTACTGCTATGAAAGAAGAAGCAGAATACATAATCACAAATTTTAATTTACAATTAAAAAAAGAATTTAAAAATATAAAAATATATGAATGAACTAGAGAAGTTTCTTGAATTAAAGAAAATATAGTTTTAGCTTTAGCATGAATTGGTAAAATCCAAGCAGCAATAGCAACAACTTATATATTTGAAAATTATGATATAATTAAACTTGTAAATATAGGTATAGCTGGAAATTTAAAAAATGATGATTATAAAATTTGAGATGTTTTTATTCCAAATACATTTATTCAACATGATATGTATTTGCCATTTGAATGAGAACATTTAGATTATGCAAAAAAAGCTATATTTTTAGATTATGCTACTGATAAAAATTACGATTTAGTTAAATTTGGACTTATTTTAAATGGTATTTGTTTAACTTGAGATCAATTTATAGATGATGCAGAAAAAGTAAAAATATTATGAGAAGAATATGTCGCTGATATAATAGAAATGGAAGCTTTTTCAATTCTTTCTGTAGCAAGAGAGTATGATGCACTTGATAAATGTGTAGTAATTAAAGCAATTTCTGATTGAGCTGATAATGAAGCAAAGGATGCACATATGAATAATCTAGATTATGCTATGCAAAATAGTTTAATGGTTTTGGATTTAGTTTTATAGAAATATTTAATTTTTTAACTTTTTTGTTATGACTGGAACTTCTACATTTGCTCCTTTGCAAAATAAAAGAACTTACTGAGAAAATGAAAAAATAGTACTTGAATATTTTTTTACAAATATTGATAAAAATATTTATTGTGCAAAAAATGCACTATCAAATCAATTATGGGCATTTTTGGTAGGTCAATATTCTAGAAGTGATCTTTCTATGAGAGATAGATTTTTGCAACTTTTTGATGATTCTAAAACAGCTTTAGATAAATGAATAATAACAAAAGAAGAATTTATTTCACTTGATGATCTTGCAGAAAATATAAAAAAATCACAAAATTTTTCACTTGATTTTTTTGAAAATAAAGCTTCAGAATTCTTAAAAAAATGGTGAGTAGATTATGGTCATAATAGTCTTAAAGATGCTGATAGAATTAGATTTGCTATAGAATGAGTAAGTCAAGTTTTTACAAAAGTTATAGAATCACCATTTCCAACCTTATGAGATTTTCAAGAAAAATCTACTAGATATTTACATTTTTGAGCTGAAAGTCTTATTTATCCAGATGATTTAAAAAATTCTAAATTTTTTCCTAAGGCAAAAGAATTAACAGGAAAATTAATTGATACTTATTTAAAATTTACACCAATTGTAAAAGAAGCTTTGGCATCAAACGAAATTATAAATAAAGCAGATTTTACAAGTGATAGAGCTTATGAAAACACACTAAATGCAAAAGCTTTTGATATTTTAAGATATTTATTACCATCAAATGTTGCAACATCTTTAGGATCTTCATTTTCTACAAGAACTTTGGAATCGCATCTTTCATATATGCTTGCTCATCCTTTGGAAGAAGTTAGAATGATAGCTGAAGCTATGCATAAAGAAGCTCTTTTATTATCTCCAGGACTTTTATCTAGAGTTGCTCCAGTAAAATATGATTCTATTAGAAGAAAAAAAATAAATTCATATTTATGAGATTTTTTCAAAATGACATCAGGATGAGATGAAGAAACTTGATATCATAAATGAATATGAGACAAAGAAAGAGTAAATATTGTTTTTGAATGAGATTTAGATGGTCATATTTTGGCTTCAATATTATTTGAAAATTCTAGAGCAGAAGGACTTTCATATGAAGAATGTATGGATTTGGTTGAAGATATGGATAATATGACAAAATCTGAAATAATGAAAGTTTATTTAGAAGATAGAGGAGAATTTGATAGAATGCCAAGAGCTCTTCAACATTCTACAATTATGATGGAATATTTAGTTGATTTCGGAGCCTATAGAGATATTCAAAGACATAGAGCTTCAGCACAATTATGGCAAGGAGCTTCAGCAATTCATGGTTATGATTATCCAGAATTTATGGATTTACCTGGAATGGAAGAATTTAAAGAATCTTATGATGAATTATTAACAGAAATTACACTTTTTGCTAAAGAAATGGTAAAAGAAGATGATTTTCTATCTGAATATGTTACAGCTTTAGGACATTTAGTAAGAACTACTTTTGAAATGTCACCATGACAATTAGCTTATGTACTTGAAATGAGAACTACACCTTGGGGACATCATTCTTATAGAAGACTTTTTATAGAAACATTTGCTCAATTCAAAAAAATGTCACCACTTTTCGCAAAATATATAAAAGTAGGTGATTTAGAAGAAGAATCTTCAAGAAAAAAACAAGAAGAAAAACGAGAAGAGAAGAGAAAAAAATTATGAATTTAAAAAATAAAGACAGATTACAATCTGTCTTTATTTTTAAATTGTAAAGACAAAAAATTTAATATAAATTTAATATTGTTAAAATGATTTGACAAAGCTATTTGAATAAATAAGATTTTATTATTAAAAACTAACTAATCTAGACTATGTTACAAGCAAGAACAAGCAAGAACAAGCAAGAACAAGCAAGAACAAGCAAGAAAATAGAGAATGGATTAGTGTGTTTAAAATTTATAAAAAGCAGAACTTTTTAATTTTGGAGAAATTCAAGATTAAATTGCTCTGCTTTTTGTTGTTCTTTAAAATGACCTGATAATTTTAAATACTTACTTTTTATGCAAAAAGTAACAAAAGCATTTAGGGGCTGAAAGTAGTCTTTCTAAAATTATTTTCATAAGATTTCGCTGACCTACGATTTCCACTACCACAAGAGTACTTCCTTCGGTCGCCCTAAAAACCCTAATCTTAAAACTAAGTTTTTTAATTTATAACAACATAAATCAAAAAATTAATTATATTTTAACTAAATAATTATGAGAAATACAGAAAATACAAATACTCCCCCTGCTTCACTATCGTTTCGCTTTCCCCCTCTGATGAGGCGAGGATTAAGGGGGAGTTTAGCTTTCACACTAGTAGAACTGATAATAGTAATCACAATCCTAGCAATACTTGCGACTATAGGTTTTATGAGCTACCAAACATATACTGGAGATGCTAGAGATAGTAATAGAATGACAACATTAAGAGTAATATGAAATGGACTTGATATGTATCAGTTAAAAAATATCTATCTTCCAATACCAGATGAAAAACTATTAACTACACTAGATGCCTCAGGAAATACAATATCATACCAATGATATGCAGGAGCAACAATCCAAAAAGCAATAAAAATGACAAATGACTGAATAGATCCAAAAGATAAAACATACTATACATATTCAACAAATTGAGCAAAAACAAAATATCAACTTCTAGCTCTACTAGAAAATAATCCAAACTTAGCATACAATGAAAATACAATAGAAAAAACAAAACTATTAAATCAAACATATGCACGAATAGATTATACTCGAAGATTTCCATATACTGTATGACAAAAAGTGTGAATCTTTTTTACTTGAACTACAAATCAACCATATCAAGAAACACTTTGAACACAAACAGGAACACTAGCACTTTCTTGAATTACAACACAAATGAAAGTAATGTTTTCTAATGCACGAGCAACAAGTTCATGAACAATAATAGCAACAGGTTCAAGCCTACCAGCTATAGTAGCAACAGAAACACAAAGTGTAGCAACATCATCAAATCAAACTCCAGCAACATATTCTTGTAGCTGAACATTAGTTACAGCAAATGCAACAATAACAAATAATACAAATTTAACATCAAATACAGCCTACCAAAATACAACACCAGCAAATTCATGTTACTATACTTGTAAAGACTCAACATATACAGGAACAAATTGTGAAAATAGAACAGTTTATTGAGATGAAGATACAGAAGCAATATGAGCATGTAATAAATGGGTAGAAAATGCAATATGAACAAATGCATGATGATATGCTAACTGGGTATGGGTACCAGCAAGTAAATTTACAACAGATTGATATGGAACACGACTTACAGATACTTTTTATAAAAGAACAATTACATATAATGGAACAAACTATACTTGTAATTGATTTGCTGTAATGAAATATGAAGCAAAAT
>JAQVPN010000038.1 GCA_028702055.1 Candidatus Altimarinota bacterium
ATTTTTGTTTTATGAGCAGCTCTTGTTTCTTATACTTATGCTGGAACTTGATATAAAACTATAAATCAAAGAAATTCAGTAAATAATAATTGATGAACTTGTATGTCTAATCAAAATAATTTTAAAAATAATTCATCAATGTCTTGAGCTTGTTTAACAAATATAGCAACTTGAACTTTGACAGATGAAGATAAAAAATTAATACAATATTCTTATTCTGAAGAAATGCTTGCAAGAGATTTATATAAATACTTCTATGAAAAATATAATAATTCAACATTTAAAAATATTTCAGAATCAGAACAAAAACACCTAGATTCTGTAAAAAGATTAATTGATGCTTATAATATAGAAACACCAAAAGATTATTGAGATTTAAAAGATGCTTATGCAAATTTAAAAGAATCTTGAGATAAATGATTAAAAGAAGCTTTTGAAACGGGAATAAAAATAGAAATGCTTGATATAAAAGATATAATAAATTCTATAGAAAAAACAGATAATCAATCTATAAGACAAATTTTAGCAAATATATGAAGTGCTTCATATATGCATATGAAATCATTTATTTTATGATTAAAAAATGCTAATTTAACTACAGATATTGATTATAGTGAATATTTATCAAATTCTGATTTAGATTCAAAATGAAATTCTCTAAAAACAAAATTATATGATTTATTAGAATCAAAATGAATTTCAATTTTTTCAAATTCTAAAAAATACAGCAAAAAATCTTGAAAAGGAAATTGAAAATCAATTAAATGAATGTGAAATTGTTCTAATATGTAATAAAATTTAAACTAGATTTAAACTAAAAACTTATTATACTTCTTGTATAATAAGTTTTTTAATTTTAAAAAATTATGAAAATATTAATAGTAGAAGATCATCCAAAAATCAGAGAAAATATAAAAAGATTTTTAAAAATAAACTGATATTTAGCAGAAATCGCTATAAATTGAAAAGAGGCTTTAGAAAAAATATGATATTCAGATTACGATTGTATAATTCTTGATGTTAATATGCCAATTATGAATGGTCGTGAATTTATAAAAAATTTAAGAATTAATTGAAATAATTCTCCAGTTATAGCTTTGACTTCTAATTCCACACTTGATGATAAAATAGAAATGTTTGATTTATGAGTAGATGATTATTTGGTAAAACCATTTGAATTAAAAGAGTTAGAAATGAGAATAATTGCATTATCAAAAAGAAAAAATAAACAAATAAATGATAAATTGTTTATCAAAGATATAGAAATAGATTTTTCAAAACATAAAATTTTTCAACAAAATAATGAAATAGACTTTTCAAATAAAGAATATTTAATAATTGAATTTTTGGCTAGAAATAAATGATATCCTAAAACAAAAATACAAATTTTAGAAAATGTTTGGTGAGAATCAGAAGAAAATTTAGAATTATCTTCTACTACAATGGAATCTCACATTTCTACCATTAGAAAAAAACTTGGAAGTAATTTTATAAAAACTATAAAATGAACAGGTTATATTATAGAATAATTTATAAAAAATATGGAAATCTCAAAAGAAAATAAGATTGCAATAATTTTAAGTTTAGGAATATTATTTATTTCATTTTTTTTGACCGATATATTTCAAACTTATAATATGGGATCTTATATGATGCAAATGCATTGACAATGACAAACTAAATATTATATATTTTTTATTTTGGCTGTTTTTTCATATATTATTTCATATTTTTTAACTTCTTTATATGTAAAACCAATAAAAGAATCTAATGAAAAATTAAAAAATTATAATCATAACTTAGCTCATGAAGTAAAAACTCCTATGGCTGTTATAAAAAATAATTTAGAATTACTAGATTTAGAATATGATAAAGAACTTGTAAAATCAAGCATGGAAGAAATTGATAATATGAAAAATATAACAGATTCACTTCTTTTTTTGAGTGAGAATTCAGCAAATTTTGATACAGAAAAACTATCTCTTTATGATTTATTTAAAAATTATTTAGATAAAATTGAATTAAATATTAAAACAGATTTTATATTTAATTGAAATAAAATTTTATTTGATAGATTAATATTTAATCTTATTCAAAATGCAGAAAAATATTGAAGAAATTGAGAAAAAATAAAAATTTTTATAGACAAAGATGTTTTTAAAGTAGAAAATCAAATAAATGAAAATATTTCTATTGTAGATACTTCTAAACTTTTTGAAGCTTTTTATAAATTAGATAACTCTAGAAATACTCCTTGATTTTGACTTGGTCTTTCTATAGTAAAAAAAATATGTGATTTACATAATTTTAAAGTAAAAATAGAAATTAAAGAAAATTTATTTTCAGTTGTTATCATGAAATAAAAAAAACATCTCTAAGAAATTTTTTTTGGAGATGTTTTTTGAAAATTATTTTTTGGTATCCTCGATAAGAATCGAACTTATGTCTAAGCCTTAGGAGGGCCTCGTTCTTCCACTGAACTACGGGGACAAATTAAGGCTAAAAAATTTTAACCTTTTAAATTATACTTTTGCAAACCAAATTATGACAAGTAGTATAAAAATAATTATTGAAGCAGAAATTAGTATTAAATTTATTTTATTTTCTTTTAGAAGCTTTTCTTCTAAATCTTTTGATTTATTTTTTTCTATTTCTAAATCTTTTTCAAGTGATTCTCTTGATTGTTCTAGTAAAAATTGAGATTTTTTAAATTCTATCATAGTTATAGAATTTTTCAGATTTTCTTCTACTTTTCATAAAGCATAAGTCAAATCTTCTATTTTTTTATCTTTTTCTATGATTAATTTTTTTAAATCAGTATAAATAAAATTTGTACTTTCGTTCTTTATTTCTATAGCGTGACTTTCTTTTTCTACTGAAATAAAAGATGATTTTTTTGAAATTATTACTTCTTGATTATTTTTTCATTTATTTTGAATTTTATCTACATCATCAGAATTTAGATAAATAACTTTTCATTTTTTTTGAATCCTTATTTTACCACTTTTGATATATCTATCAAGATTTCTTGTAGACATATTTAATAATGTTGAAGCATCTTGTCTAGTTAAATTGTACATTTTATATATTTGAAAATAATTAAAATACGGCTTAAATTTACAAAAAAAATAAAAAAAATCAAATTTACTTATAAAAAATTTGACTTATTTGAAAAATATATATAATTCGTTCACACTAAAAGTGTCCAAGCGGCTATCGTCTAGGGGTTAGGACAGCGGGTTTTCATCCCGTAAACCGGAGTTCGATTCTCCGTAGCCGTACCAATTAAAATTAATTAAAATAGGGCTTAGTAGAATAGTTTAATAAACTAAAACTATATATTTTGCCCCGTTTTTATATCGCGGAGTAGAGAAGTGGTATCTCGTCAGGCTCATAACCTGAAGATCGTCTGTTCGATTCAGACCTCCGCAACCAAAAAATAATAATAAAAAAGAAGCTAAAACTAAAATGTATTAGTTTCTGCTTCTTTTTTCTTGTCAGTATAGCTCAGTGGTAGAGCACAGGATTCATATCCCTGCGGTCGGTGGTTCAAATCCACCTACTGACACCAAATAGAAATTAAAAAAATCTACTTTATATTTTAAAGTAGATTTTTTTGTTTTTTTAATTATTAAGACTTATAATTTTGATTTTTATTTTTTTGACTTTTTTATAAATAAAAGTATATAATTGCATTTTATTTATAAAATATCTAAATATGCTTTTTCTGATATAAGCTCTAGTGTTTTATTATTACATTAGGGCAATTTTTGTTTATAATACATTATATTATATTTTTATAGGCAAAATTATAATAATATTATTTTATATAAAAAATTAAAAAACATGAATTTTAAAAAACTAAAAAAATTTTTACCTATTATTTTATTTATTGCCTTAGTTGCTTTATCTTTAACTTTTATATTAACATACATAAATATATGATTTTGAAATTGATTTTTAATTTGATGGTTTAAATCATTTATTATAACTTTTTGTGTGATATCTCCTCTTTGAATTTCATCAACTTTTATTTTAAGTAAACTTGTTAATTTTATTTTTCCAAAAACAAAAGAAATTACAAAAAAAATAATTTTAGCCATTTTAATGTGATTTGTAATCGAATTTTTTGTTTCATTTATTAATGTTTGTAGTACTTTTTGATTTGTTTATAATTTTCTTAATATTTGGTTAAGATTGTATATAAATTCAATTCCAGTATGAATTTGTCTTTGATTTTTTATGTCTTTTGTTTTTAAGCCTTGGATGTGAAAAAGGATAAAATCTATTAAAGAAATTGATTAAGCTTTCTTAAAAAATTCAGTTCTTAAAACCATTTTTCCAGATTCTATCAAATCTTCATCATCAGTTAATTTTATATTTTTAAATTTTTGTCATCTTTTTATATCTGGAGCTCATTTTACTTTCAAGTCTTTTATTGCGATAACTGTATCTCAGTTTTGTAATATATTCCCATTTGCATCTTTTACGTCCATAAAATTATTATTTTTAATATATAAAGTAAAATCATTATATATTTTAGATTATTGTTTTCAAATTTATATTTTGAAAAAACGAATAAATAGATAGAATAAGGGCAATATTTAATAAAAAATCGTAATTTATGTTCATTGATGAAATTAAACTAAAAGTTATAGCTTGAAAAGGTTGAGATTGAATTGTTTCTTGGAGAAGAGAAAAATATATTCCAAAATGAGGACCTCGGTGATGAGATGGTTGACATGGAGGTAATGTGTTTTTAAAAACTAATGAAAATATAAATACTTTATCTGATTATAGACATATAAAACATATAAGTGCTGAAGAATGAGTTAGATGAGATACTCAAGATATGCATGGTAGAAATTGAGAGGATTTAATTATTGAAGTTCCAGTTTGAACTATTGTTACAGACTGAAACACTTGAGAATTAATCGTAGATTTAGATGATGCAAATATGAAATATCTTATAGCTAGATGATGAAGATGAGGGTTCTGAAATACCCATTTTACATCTTCTACTAGACAAGCTCCTGCTTTTGCAGAAGTTTGAGATATTTGAGAAGAGAGAGATTTAAAATTAGAATTGAAACTTGTAGCTGATATTTGAATTATTTGAATTCCATCAGCTGGTAAATCAAGTTTGATAAGTGTTATAACAAATGTAAAACCAAAGATTCGAGATTATCCATTTACTACTTTAGTTCCAAATTTATGAGTTATGGAACATAAATGAAAAAGTTTAGTAATAGAGGATGTTCCGGGACTTATTCCATGAGCTTCAGAATGAAAATGACTTTGAATAGATTTCTTAAAACATATAGAAAGAACTAGAGTGTTACTTCATTTAGTTGATTTATATACTTTAGATCAAGTATTTAAACATTATTCTGATATCAGACATGAGCTTGTTACTTTTTCTCCAGAATTATGAGAAAAAGAAGAAATAGTTGTTTTTTCAAAAGCTGATTTACTTGATGAAGAAATGAGAGATTTTATAGTTTCAGAGTTTAAGAAAAAATATCCTAATAAAAAAACATTAGTTATTAGTTCAGCTAGTTCTTATTGAATTTTAGAATTAAAAGATTATTTAGTTGATAATTTTGTAGAAGAACAAGAAATTTTAACTGAAGAAGAACAAGAAAAGAAAGAAATAAAAATGTATGATTTAAAAGAATATGAAGATCCAAAATCTTTTGAAATAGAATATCTTTGAGATTTAAAATTTAGAATTATTTGAAAAAGATTAGAACAAATTGTTAGAATGACAAATTTTGAAAATTTTGAATGAATAATGAGAGTTTATGATGTTTTAGACAGAATATGAGCAGTGAAAAAAATAGAAGCTAAATTATCAAAAATCTATGAAGAAGAATGATATAATACTGATTTTTATTTTGAATGAAATGATAATGAAGAATTTACTCCAAAAATAATAATATGAGAGAGAGAAATAAGTTTAGATAAATTGAAATTTGATTTATAAGAAAAATCCCCAATTTGGGGATTTTTATAATGACGAAGATGTTACTTGAAGATAAGTAATTCCTGAAATTATAATAAAAAGTCTTATAAGACAAACTGTTGTTGAAAAATTCATACTATTTTTTTCTTTTTCCGTAGAATTATTCATTTTTTCTCCTTTTTTAAAAATTTGGACCTCTACATATATTCTTTTATTTTTTCTTGTCAAATTTTTTTAATTTGATTTATAAGCATTTTTTTATATAATGATGCAAAATTTATAAGAATAATAAAACAATATGAAATTTAATTTAGATGCACTTGTTGTGGAATATGAAAATTTAGAGACCCAATTATCAGATCCATCTATTTTTTCTGACCAAAAAAAAGTAAAAGAGGTATCAAGCAGAAAGAAAGCAATTTCAGAAGCTGTTAATCTTTATAAAGAATATAAACAAGCTCATGTTTCTTTAGATGAAGCTAAAATGATTTTGGATACTGAATCAGATGAAGAAATGAGAGAACTTGCAAAAATGGAAAGAGAAGAGGCTGAATCTAAAATAGAAGATTTAGAACAAAAAATAAAAATTTCACTACTTCCAAAAGATGAAGATGATGATAAAAATATAATAGTTGAAGTAAAAGCTGGAACTGGTTGAGAAGAAGCAGCTCTTTTTGCTTGAGAATTAGCAAGAGCTTATTTAGTGTTTGCGGAAGCTGAATGATTTAAAACAGAAATAGTAGAACAAAGTGAATCAGAAAATTGAGGTTATAGAGAATTAGTTTTTGAAGTAAAATGAGATTGAGCTTACAGAAAATTTAAATATGAAGCTTGAGTTCATAGAGTTCAAAGAATTCCAGAAACAGAAAGTAAATGAAGAGTTCATACTTCAGCTATAACTGTAGCTATTTTACCAGAAGTTGAAGAAGTTGATGTAGAAATAAAAGAATCAGATTTAGAAATAAAAGCTTGTCGTGCTTCAGGAGCTGGAGGACAACATGTAAATAAAACAGATTCTGCTATACATATGGTTCATATTCCAACTTGAGTTGCTGTATTTGTACAAGAATGAAGATCTCAACATAAAAATAAAGAAAGAGCTTTACAAATAATTAGATCTAAAATTTATCAAGCTGAGCAAGAAAGAATTTCTCGTGAAAGATGAGAAGAAAGACTTTCTCAAGTTTGAAGCTGAGATAGATCAGAAAAAATCAGAACTTATAATTTTCCACAAGATAGAGTTACAGATCATAGAATCGGACAAAATTTTTCAGGAATTCCTCAAATAATGGCTTGAAAACTTTGACATATAGTTGAAGCTTTGGCTTTAGCTGATGAACAACAAAAATTAGAAAAAGCTTCTTGATTAGAAGAATAAAAAACCTTAATTTTGACTTTTGTAAAAAAAACATTATAAATAATAACTCATTTTAGTTATTGTTTATTTTTTCATGAATTATATTTATAGAAATCCAAGAGAAGCACTCCAAGATATAATAAATTTTGATGAAAATCTTAAAAAAGATTTGATTGAAGAATGTTCTATTATTAATGAAAACCAAAATAATTTTGTAGATTATGTTTTTATAAAAGCGGAAACTCTTAAAAAAATAACAAGAATTCTTTTATCAAAATTTCATCCAGATAAAATTGCTAATACAGATATATATAGTGGACTTAATGAAGAAAAAATTAAAATAGTATCAAAAGAAATTTCTCAAATAATAAATCAAGCATCAGAATCTATATTAAATAAATCAACATTTTCTTTTGAAATTAGTCCAATTTATTATTGTTTTTTACTTGATCTAAATCCTATTGCTTTCATACAAAATTTATCATCTCAAGACAAATTTTTAAATATAGAAGAATGAGAAGATTATAGATTTTATAATTGGTATGATGAAGAAAAAACTTATAATTTTTTTCTTCAAAATAAGCGAAATTTTGAAAAAGATTTTAATCTAAAATTAAGATTAGAATTAAAGAAAAAATGAAGTGAAATAAAAGCTTTTTCTAGAGAAAAATTGGAAGAAAATTTTTTATTTTTATATAAAAGTTTTTTAAAAAAATTAGACAAAATTTCTTCACTTGAAACTCAGCTTAATGAACTTAAATCTAAAATTTTAGAAGAAAAAAATCTTGGGAAAATAAAAAAAGAATTAGAAATAAAAGAAATAGAATTATATAATTATTTGGCTTTAGAAAGAGAACAAATGTTTTTAAAATTTGATGAATTAAAATTAATTTCTGAAACTGAATTTCTAAAAAAACAAGAAGAAAATTTAGAAAAAGAAAAAATTTTAAATTTAAAAGCAGAAGAATTAAGAAAGAAAGAATTAGATTTAAAAAATAAAGAAGCAGAAATTCTGAAACAAGAAAAATATTTAAAATTAAGAGAACAAGAATTAGAAAAACAAGAAGGTAATTTGAAAAAAGAATGATTAGAAATATCTCGATTAGAGAAAGAAAAAGAATTATTAAAAGACGAAGCTTTTGCA
>JAQVPN010000039.1 GCA_028702055.1 Candidatus Altimarinota bacterium
AAATTGTATTCTACTGATAATGCAGCAATGGTATGAATAAATGCATATTATAAGATAAAAGAAAAAAGAAGTTTTTAAAAACTTCTTTTTTTATGCAATATTTAATTCATTTTCTATATTATTATTTATTGGATTATTTTTAACATGTAAAAATAAATCATAAAATTTCAATTTATCTTTTCATTCAGCATTTTCAACTTTTGAATATAATATATCCATATTAGAATTATCTAAATTTATTATATTTCTAACAGATTCTTTATAATTTGCTACCAAATTAACATAATCTAGTTTATTCTCAAAATCAGCAAAATTTACAAGCAAATAATCATTTAATGTTTTTTCTAAAGGATTCTCAACACTATTAATTTCTATATTTGTAACTCACATATTTTAAAATTTATTATATTTTAAACTTAATTCTTTTATATATTAGCATAGAAAAAGTAAAATTGCAAAAATATGATTTTATAAAAAAAATTTGCTAAATATTTTTTTTTCATATAATGAACAAGCTTTAGAAAAAAGCCGGGGTAGCTCAGTGGTAGAGCAGAGGCCTGAAAAGCCTTGTGTCAACAGTTCAATTCTGTTTCTCGGCACCATTTAAAAACTAAAAAAAATCCAAATTTTATATTTGGATTTTTTTATTATAATGTGAAAAATATTTTAAATTAAAAAAATATGTACGAAAAATCATTTTATATAGAAGGTGAAGTATGAAACAATGCTTTTTCTTTTAAAAGAAGACAAGATAAAAAACTTTATGTTACTAATATTATAAATTGAACAATAGATGATGTTAAATTATGAACGGAAAAAGTTTTTGAAGATTTTGATTTCGATTGAAAACTTGTTTCCTTTTCATGACTTAAAAATTTTGTAAAATTTGATTTTGATTGAAAAGAATGTATTATTTTTGATAATCATAATCATGCATTTTATTTTTGGTGTGAAGCTTATAAAAATAAAATTATTGATTTAGACGCTAAACTCATACATATAGATGAGCATTCAGATATGAGAGATCCAAATATTTATATAGAAAATAATGATTTAATTAATTTAGAAAAAATTTTTGATTATACAAATTTTACTTTAAATGTTTGAAATTATATAATTCCAGCTATTAAATCTAGTCTTGTAAAAGAAGTTTATCAAATTAGAAATGAGACTAATATAAAAGAATTTAATTTAGTCGATGATAAAAATATTATTTTAAATATAGATTTAGATTTTTTTTCTCCTTGACTTGATTTTATAGATTATCAATTAAAACTTGATTTTATCAAAAAAATGATTAAAAAGAGCTCTTTCATAACAATTGCAAGTTCACCTTTTTTTATAGATCAAACTTTGGCTATAAAAGTATTTAAAGACATTTTTAAATAATAAAATATGCGAGAAAAATCAAAAACACAAAATTTTAAAAAAACATCAATTACTAAAGAAGAATTAGCTAGTAGTAAAACTTGAAGATTTATTCCTTCTGAAAGAGAAAAAACATTTGATGAAATTTCTAAAGATTTATCAAAATCTAATAATCTTATAAAATGTAAAGAATATTGATATAGAAAGGAAATTTTACAAAAAAATATATCATTTTTAGTTTCTTGAATTCTTTCAATTAATGATTTAGTTTTACGAAATAAAAATAATGAATTATATAATAAAATGTGTTTAGAATTTCTTGAAAATCTTGATTATGAGAATCTTGATTATGCAAATATAGAAGCAGAGGGTTTAGAAAAAATATTTTTAAATTTAAAAAAAGAATTTGCTTGAAAACAATTTTTCTTATTTACTATAAAAGTAAAAGAAAATATAAAAAATTTAATCTTTGAAGATTATAAATATTATAAATATTAAAATAAGAACTAATAAAATTAATTTTATTAGTTCTTATTTTTTATATCATCTTTGTTTAGCTTTTTGTATAAAATCACTGTATTCACTGAATGTTTCAGGATCTGTAAGCATTTTTTGTTTTAATTCAGTTTCTATTTTTTTATAAGTATCTTTATTTATTTTTTCTATAATTTTTTCTAAATCACTAGAAATTCTTTCATTTGTTTTTCATTCTATATATTTTTCTATTTCTAATTCCAATCATCTATATTTTTCTTTTTCTTCTAAGCTTAGAGTATTTAAAAAATCTTTTCAATTATTTAAAATTTCAGATAAATTTTTTGAAATATTTTCTATAAATATTAATTTTGATTTTACTAAAGAAATTAAATTTTCATCACTTAAAATATATCAAATTGCAGTATCTTCAGCAGTTATAGTTAATTCATCATTTTTTTTGTATATTTCTTTATACTCTTGTTTTGGAAATTTAGTATTTTTAAATTCATCGGTAACTATTTTTCTATCTAAATCAAATTCTGAAGCTATTTCTTTTAGATAAAAATCTATTTCTATATTATCAGTATAACTTTTTAAAATAGCTAATATTTCTTTTAAAAATTTCCTTTTTTCTTCTATACTATTTAGATTATAATCAGATTTTAGTTCTTTTATATAATAACTTATAGGACTTAGAGCTTTTTTTATTAATTCTTCAAAATCTCATCACTTTTTTAATATTTCATCTGGATCTTTTCAATTTTCTAATTTTATGATTTTTAATTCAATTTCTTTATTTTTTAGGTTTTCTATAGCTAATTTTGTAGCATTTTTTCAAGCATTATCTCGATCAAAACAAAGATATATTTTTTTTGTTAATCTTTTTATTGTATCTATGTGTTTATCTGTTAAAGCTGTTCAACTAACAGCTACGGCATTTTTTATTTCTGCTTGATGAAGGCTTATTGTATCCATATAACCTTCAGTAATTATTATGAAATCTTTCTTTGTTATTTCTGATTTTCGTTCAAATAAAGCAAAAAGTATATTACTTTTATCATAAATTTGAGAAGCAGGGGAATTTAGATATTTTGGTTCTCAAGAATCTATTATTCTACCAGCAAAAGCTACAGTATCTCATCTAATATTTTTAACAGGAAAAATAACTCTTCCTATAAATTTATCTTTTTTATCTCTGATATTTAAAAAAACATTTGTTTGTTCTATAGCTTCATCATCGTATCATTTTTCTTTTAAATATCTGTAAAGTTCTAATCAAGAATCAGCATATCCAAGTTTAAATTTTTCTATACTTTCTTCTGTTAATCATCTTTTTAGTAAATAATCCATAATTTCTGGATATTTTTTCAATGAATTTGCATAATAATTTCATATATCTTTGAAAAGTGAATAGATATTTTTCATTATTTTTTCCTTTTCTGGATTTATTCAATCTATTTTTATTCAAAGTTGTGAGGCTAAAATTTCTAGAGCTTCTTTAAAAGTACAATTTTCTATATCCATTATGAATTTTATAGCTCATCCTCATCTATGACAACCAAAGCAATAAGCTATTTGTTTAGATGGACTTACTACAAAGCTAGGTGTTTTCTCATTATGTCAAGGAAATGGACAAAGAGCCTTATAATTGGCTCAATTTTTTTTAAGTTTTGTATATTTTCATACCAAATCTACTATGTCTATTTTACTTTCTATTTCATCGTATAAACTCATATTTTAAAAAATTTAATAATTTATGATTTTATAATTTTTTTTTATTTTACTAAAAAATATTTATAAATAAAGTAATTTTTTGATTTCTTAATATTTTTTTTTATAATAAAGAAAAAATATTTACTAAAAAGTAATTTTTATGGCAAATATAACAGAAAGAAATATAGAAATATTAAAAATTATTGTAGAAGAATTTTTAGAAACTTGAGAAGTTTTATGAAGTAAATCTTTGTTAAAAAAATATGATATGTGAGTATCTTCAGCGACTATAAGAAATGATATGGCTGTTTTAGAAAAATTAGAACTTGTTTATCAACCATATAATTCTGCATGAAGATTACCAACAACAAAATGATTGAGAGCTTTTGTTAATTATTTTATGATAAATTCTCCAGATTATTTACTTTCTTCAAAAAATTTAAGTTTATGAGAAAATATAAAAAAATTTGAAGATTTTATTTATGATATAATTTTTTCTTTGGCTAAAAGTACAAAAGAAATAGCATTTTTTTTAATTCCAGAAGATTGAATTTTAAAATATTCTTGAGTAGCAACTTTTTTGGAAAATAATCATAAAAATTTATGAAATAGTATTTTTAATATTATAAAAATGCTTGAAGATAAAGATAATTTTTTAAAATTTATAGATTCTTTGCTTATTGATAAAGAAATAAATGTTTTTATTTGAGAAGAGAATACTATTTCTTATTTAAAAGATTATACTTTGATTATTAGACCTTTAGTTATAGATTGAAAAAAAGCTTATATTTGAATTATTTGATGATTAAAAATGAATTATAGTTTTAATATAAGTGCAGTTAAATGAATTATTTAAAACAACAAAAAAACTTCAGATTAATTTTTGAAGTTTTTTGTTATTCATTAAGATTATCTAATATTTCTAATAAATAAATCCAATTTTTTATAATTTTTATATGATTCTCATCTTTTATAATTAGTTCTCATTTTTTACATCCATCAAAATAAGCATTATTGAAAATTTTATCTAAAATAAATAAATAAAAATAATATCTTATATTTCATATTATAACCAATTTTGATAATAAAATATTTTTTATATAAATATTTCTATTTTTTAATAATAATTCTTTATTTATATTTAATAGTGATATTAGTTCAAAAATGACATTAAGAATTTTTTTATCTACATTTTCATTCTCAATATTCATAAAAGATTCACCTAAAATTTTTACATCTAATATTCAATTTTTAAAATTTATATTTTTAAAAGAATTTATTTTTATTTTGTTTCAAAAATTTTCACAAGAATTAAGGTTTTCAAATAAAATATCAATTTTATCTAAAAATATTCATATTCTTTTATCTTCTTGTTCTATTTTCCATTTTATTATTCAAAATATTATAGATCATCAAAATAATAGATTAAATATTGATGCTAAAAAAGTTATTATACTATAATCTTTTGGAAAAATAGGGATATTTAATAAGTTAAGTGTAAAAACTCATCAAATTAAAAACATAGCTAATATAAAAATAAATATAAAAATTAAAAATCATTTCATTTTATAAATATTTAGAAACTATTTCTTTTAAGTTTTCTTTTGTTTGAACTCAAATAAGAGGAGCTTGAGCTGGTTTTCCATCTTTGAAAATCAAAATTGTTGGAATACTCATTATTCTAAAACTCATAGCAGTATTTGGATTTTCATCAACGTTTACTTTACAAACTTTAATATCAGCATTTTCAGAAGCAAAATCAGCTAAAATAGGAAGCATCATTTGACAAGGACCACACCATTCAGCCCAGAAATCAACAACAGAAACTCATGCCGAATTTAAAACTTCAGCTTCAAAATTAGCATCAGTAATTATATGTACATTATTCATATATATTTAAAATTATTTTATAAATTTACTTTTTTGATTTAAAGCGAGAATCATTCTATTTATAACTTAGATTTTGTCAAAATTAATTATTCTGTTTCATTTTTATATAGAATAGAAAATATATAATTAATATTTTTTTAGATAAAATTAATTAAAATTTCGAAATTCTCTTGCATTATTTTTAAATATCAATATATATTGATATACTGATTTATTAAGTAATTTTAAATTATGTCTAACTTTTGTTTAAGTGATGAGAAAAATATAGATTTTTTAAAAGAATCTTTTAATTTACTTTCGGAACCTAATAGAATAAAAATACTTTGTTTACTTTGAAAGAATGAAAAACTTTGTGTTTGTGAAATTATAAAAGCTTTGTGATTGAAGCAGAATCTTATTTCTCATCATCTTTCTATGTTTAAAAGAATTTGATTATTTGAACAAAAAAAAGTTTGAACAAATATTTATTATTCTATAAATAAAGAAGTTTATGATAAACTAAAAACCTTAGTTTGAAATATTTTTAATTTTTAATTTTTATAATTATGTTGATAAAAATTTTAGGGACAGGTTGTCCAAATTGTGTTAGATTAGAAGCAAATGTAAAAGTTGCTTTAGAAAAAGCTTGAATAAAATCAAATGTAGAAAAAATTACAGATATTGCTGATATTATGAGTTATTCAATTATGTGAACACCTTGACTTGTAATTGATGAAAAAGTTGTAAGTGCTTGAAAAGTATGTGATGTTGAGGAAATAATAACTTTATTAAACTGAAATAATGAATTAAAACAAGAAAAAAAATCTTGTGGATGTTCTTGTAATTGAAAATGTTAATTTTTTAAAAAATAAATATGTCTGAACATAATCACTCACATGCTCCAAATAGTAAAAATTGACTCATTATTTCAATTATACTTAATTCTTGAATTGTAATTGCGGAATTTATAGGCTGAATTTTATCTTGAAGTTTAGCCTTACTTTCTGATGCAATTCATAATTTATCTGATGTTATTTCTTTAATTTTTTCTTTTGTTTGAGAAAAATTATCAAAAAAGCCTTGAGATAAAAAACATAATTTTGCCTTCAAAAGAGCTGAAGTGATTATTGCTTTTGTAAATGCAATTGCTCTTATTTTGATATGATTTTATATAATTTATGAAGCAATAGGAAGATTTTATTTACAAAATATTGAAATCAATTCATCTCTTATGCTTATAGTTTGATTTATATGATTTTTATGAAATTTTGTTTCTATATTTTTTCTTTTTAAAGAAAAAGAAGATAATTTAAATAAAAAATCAGCTTACCTGCATTTACTATATGACACAATTTCATCTGTAATAGTTGTTATTTGATGAATAATTATTTATTTTACTTGATATTTTATTATTGATTTAATAGCAAGTATTATTATCTCAATTTTTGTTATAAAATCGGGATTCCAGATATTTAAAAGTTCTCTTCATATACTTATGCAATGAGTTCCTGAAAATATGGATTTAGAAAAAATTATAAATGATTTAAAAAATATGCCTTGAATAAAAGATATTCACCAAACACATATTTGGAATATAGATTCAAATGATATATTTTTTAGTTCTCATATTTTGGCTTTGGAAAATGCTGACAAAGATATTTTGATAAAAGATATAAATAAATATCTACATGATAATTATGAAATTCATCATACTTCTTTGCAAATTGAAACTTTAAATTGCAAATAATAATTTATGAAAAAAATAAATTTGAAATATAAAAAATACCTACTTTGAATTTTAAAAATAACTATGATGACTCTTATTATGTCTTTTATATCAACTACCAGAAATTACTGATTTCATGTATGATTTCTTTATACTTGGATGACAAATTGGTTTTATGTTATAATATTTGTTATTCCTATTGTATTTATAATTATTGACCCAATTATAAATAAACTTTGAAATAATCTTTTTACTAATTAATAAATATTTTATGAAAAAAATAATTATACTTTTTACTTTACTTATTTTTATGACTTCTTGTTGAAATAATAAAACTGAAATTCAAGCTAATAATACAAATGAGAATATTACAGAAGTTCAAGCTGAAAATATACAAAAAGCTGAGAAAATAGAAATAGTTTTATTTCATGCAACTCAAAGATGTTTTTCTTGTAATATGATGGAAGAATTAACTAAAAAAACTTTAATGGAAAATTTTAGAGATGATTTTGAATCTGGAAAAATCACTTTTAAAGAAATAAATGCAGAAGACCCTATAAACAATGAAATAGTTACAAAATATTGAGCTACTTGACTTAGTATTTTTATAAATTCTATAATTGATTGAAAAGATAATATTTCAGAAGAACAAAATCTTTGGAGATATATTCAAAATGATATTCAATTCAAAGAATATTTAACTGAAAAATTAAAAAGTTTATAATTAAAAAAAACAAATATGGATTTTATAAATGCAATTATAGATAATTACAATATACCTCTACTTTCTGCTTTCTTACTGGGAATAATTACTTCAATTAGCCCTTGTCCTTTGGCTACAAATATAACAGCAATTTCCTATATTAGTAAAAATTTACATTCTACAAAAAAAACTATGATTCATAGTTTAGTTTATACTTTATGAAGAGTTTTTACTTATACTTTGATAATTTTTCTTATTTGGTGAGGTTTATCAACTTTTAAAATTTCGAGTTTATTTCAAGGATATTGAGATAAAATTTTGTGACCAATTCTCATTTTTGTATGACTTGTGATGTTAAATATTATAAAATTACCAAAAATATGATGAAGTGAAAGAATACAAAAATTTAAAGAAAGCTTGGATAAAAAATGATATTTTTGAACATTTTTACTTTGAATTTTATTTGCTTTGGCTTTTTGTCCATATAGTTGAGTAATGTTTTTTGGAGTTTTAATTCCTATTGTAATGAATTCAAGTTTTCCTCTTTG
>JAQVPN010000040.1 GCA_028702055.1 Candidatus Altimarinota bacterium
CTAGAAACTAGAAAAATTTATACAGCAAAAAAATAATATATTTATTAATTCTTAAAAAAATAATTTTATGGAAACTACAAATTTAGAAAGAACTAAATGTGAAATTTATACTAGAGTTATGTGATATTTTAGACCTGTTAGTCATTTCAATACTTGAAAAAAATCTGAGTTTTATTCTCGTACTTGTTTTAAAGAAGAAAAAAGTATGAATTCAAAATTTATAGAAGAATATAAATAATAAGAAAAAAGAAAGGCTAAAGATAAATTTTATTTTTAGTCTTTCTTATTTAATTTTTTAATATATTTTTATGCTGATTTCATGAATAAAAAAAACAACTTTACTTGATTACCCTGAAAAAGTTGCTTGTATAATATTTACAGCTTGATGTAATTTAAGGTGTTTATATTGTCATAATTCAGACTTTGTAATTCCTGAAAAAATTAAAAAAATAACTGATTTTATTCCAGAAAATATATTTTTTAATTTTTTGAAAACAAAAGTTTGAATTCTTGATTGAGTTGTAATTTGTTGATGAGAACCTACTATTCAAAAAGATTTACTAGAATTTTGCAAAAAAATTAAAGATTTATGATTTTTAGTAAAACTTGATACAAATTGACTAAATCCTGATATCTTAGAAAAATTAATTAATGCTAATTTAGTTGATTATATAGCTATGGATATAAAATGAGATTTTGATAATTTAGAAGATTTATTATGAGTAAAATTTGAAAAGAATAATTTTATAAAAAGTATAGAAATAATTAAAAATTCTTGAATTGATTATGAATTTAGAAGTACTTTAATAAAAAATTATCATGATTTATCAAATTTTGAAAAAATAACTAAATATATTTCTTGAGCTAAAAAGTATGTATTACAAAATTATAAATGATGAAATACTTTAGATAAAAATTTTATTTGAGAATCTTTTAGTGAAGCTGAAATTAAAGAATTTCAAAATATAGCTAAAAAATATATTGAAAACTCTCAAATAAGAATATAATAAAATTAATAAAACTAATTTTTTAAAATATGTATTGTATATATTGTTGAAACACTGATACAAAAGTGCTTGATTCTAGACTTTCTGAAGATGGAAGCAGTATCAAAAGAAGAAGAGAATGTTTAAATTGTTCTAATAGATTTAATACTTTTGAAAAATATGAAAAAATAGAACTTGCAATAGAAAAAAAATCATGAAAAATAGAAGATTATAATAGAAAAAAATTAGAAGAAAGCATACAAAAAGCTTTTAATAAAAGAAATTTAAGCTTCAAAAAACTAGATTTAATAATTTCTCAAGTAGAATCAAAATTATTAAATAAAAGAAAAATTGCTTCTGAAGAATTAGCTAATTATGTTTTAGAAAATTTAAAAGAAATAGATGAATCAGCTTATATAAGATATGCTTCAGCTTATAATAATTTTAAAACAAAAGAAGATTATATAGATTTTATAGAAAAAAATTTTTAAAAAAAGAAAAAACCCTCATTTTCATGAGGGCTATAACGAGGTAAATAATAATATCTTAGAAGCTTCGCTTATAGATATTATCAAAAGTAATATTTTTATTATACTACTCCTCTAATTTTTTACGGATTAAACCTTGAGAAATTAACTATAGAAGTTATTCTCACAAAATATAAAGTTTAGCCCATTCGGAATTTAACCATATCAGTTGTTCTCAACATAACCATATGGACGAGAAAGGTAATAGTCCTTAATATCACCTTATAATTTCTTAAAACTTTTTTGGAAAATTTTAACCATAAAAGTTTTTACAAATTCCTTCTCCTTTTTTATTTTTATATAATAAGCAAATTTTAACTAATGTCAAATTTATTTCTAAGTATTTTATAAAACTTGTTTTTAATAACAAAGTAATTATTATAAACAAAAATTTATAAAAAAATGCTACAAATGAGAAAATCAATAAAATTTAGTTTGATATGAATAATAATATTATATGTTTTATATTTCATATTTCCCTATTTTATAAGTATAAAAATAAGTAATTTTCCGTCATCTCAAGTTATTTATGATTCAAATAACGAAGAAATTTGAGAAATAGTTGCAGAGTGAAAATATAGACATAGAATAATAGATTACAAGGATGAAAAATATGATTTTTTAAAAAAAGTTGTTATTTCTCTTGAAGATAGAAGATTTTATTATCATTCTGGGATAGATTTTATTTCATTTTTTAGAGCAAGTTTACAAAATTTAAAAGCTTGAAAAATTCTAGAGTGAGCTTCTACAATTGATTCTCAAGTTATCAGAAATAGTTTATGGTTAAATGAAACAAGAAATTATAAAAAGAAAATTGAAGAATTTATTTATGCTTTGGCTCTAAACAAAAAATATTCCAAAGATGAAATTTTGAATCTTTATCTAAATAATGTATATTTTTGATACTTGAATTATTGATTTGAATCAGCTAGTATTTATTATTTTTGAAAAGATTTAGAAAATTTAACAAAAGCTGAAATTTTAGCTTTAGCAACAATTCCAAAAAATTCAAATAATTATGATCCATTAAAGAAAAAAGAAGCATTTGAAAAAAGATTTAATTCTTTACTAAATACTCTAAAAACAAGAAAAATTATTTCAGAAGAAGAATATAAAGACATAAAACAAGAAAAATTAATTTGGAATACTGAACATAAAAATAAACTTCCTTATATAACAGATTTTATAGCAAAAACTCCCCCTGCTTCGCTTCCACCTCAATGAGGGGGATTAGAGGAGGAGTGAAAAATTCAAACTACAATCGACTACTACATGACAAAAGAAATAGAAAAAATATCTTATAATGCTATTTTAAAACTTTTTTGGAAAAATGTAACAGATTATTCTGTAATAGTTTTAGACAAAAAAACAAATGAACTAAAAACAATGATTTGATGAATAGATTATAATTCTAAAAATTGACAAGTAAATTCTCGAACTTCTCTTAGACAAGCCGGTTCTACAATAAAAGCTTTTACTTATTATTTAGCTTTTAAAAATTTATGATTAAGTCCAAGTTCTAAAATACTTGATTTACCTGTATCTTTTCAAACAAAAGAATGATATCAATATAGCCCAAAAAATTATGATTTAACTTATCACTGAGAAGTTAGTTTAGCTAAAGCTTTAAGCCAAAGTATAAATATTCCTGCTGTAAAATTAACTGAACAAATTTGAGTAGAAAATTTGTTAAATTTTCTAAAAAAAGTTTGAATTACAAGTTTAAACCAAACTCCAGAACATTATTGACTTGCTCTAACTCTTGGTGTTTGAGAAGTAAGTTTATATGAATTAACAAGAGCATATTCTATTTTTGCTCATGATTGAAATCTTTGTGATATAAGTTTTATTTCTGAAAATATATGAAAATGTTCTAATATTGCTGAAAAAAAATATACTGATATGGTTTCAGAAATATTAACAAATAGATATTTTAAACTTTGAGGATTTCCGATAAATTCTTCACTTGATTTCCCATATAGAAATGTCTTTGTAAAAACTGGTACTTCTAGAAATTTTAGAGATAATTGGGCAATTTGATATACTGATAATTATATAATTTGAGTTTGGGTTGGAAATAAAGATGCTTCAAATATGAAATGAGTTTCTTGAGCAAGTTGAGCCTGAGAAGTTTTTAGAAATATAGTTTATTATCTAGAGCCTGATAACATAGAACAAAAAGCAAAAGAAAATATAGATGAAAAAATAGATAATTATTTAGAAATTACTTCTCCTTTACAAAATAGTGTATATTATTTTGATAAAAATAAAAATACAGATTCACAAAGTATAAAAATAGAATTTTCTACAAATTATAATTATGATAAAGTTTTTTATATAGTTGATGATGAAATTTTAAAAAATGAATTTTGGAATTTAAAAAAATGATTTCATAAAATTTCAGTAAAATTGATGAAAAATTGAGAAATAATAGAAACTAAAAGTACAAATATAAGTGTTGAATAAAAAAATCCCCGGAATTATTCCGGAGATTTGAATTTTGAAAAGAAATTCGGAAATCTAATTTTTAAATCTTTCAAATTTCTTTTTATTATTGCATTTCTTTCCTCGACTTCTTGTCTTTGCTTTCCATCATCAATCTTACTAGAATGCTCATCATAAGAATTTAATTGTTTTTCGTAAGTATATTTAAGTTGCTTTTTTTCAAAAGTAGTTATATAAACTCTACGAGATAAAATTCTTATGGAATCTTGATCCAAAAACATTATTGAATCTTCAAATGCTTTTTGAGAAAGTTTCAAATTTCCCAATTCATTTTTTAATTCTTGATTCTGCATTTCTGCTAAATACTGATTTGTCATTAAACTAAAAAGCAACAACATTTCAGAATTAATATCAGAAAAAGAGAAAAAAGAAGTATATTTATCAATAATAATGCCTCTAGCATTAGGCTGACAAATCTCAAATCGCCACATATCTCTAAACGAATTTTTTACAATAGAGGCTTTTAGAAAAAGAGATTTTCTTTTATTTGAAAGAATTCTTTTTCCATTAGCTTTTGGATTTTGACGAACAGCAGACTCCATGAGTTTTTTTGCTATTTCATTTTTTTGCTGAAAATCTTTAATTTCAAACAAAATAACATTTTTTGAATCAATCATTTTAATCGCTATTTTTGAAAAACGATAAAATAAATTGAAAATTTCGGCTAAAGTCATTTCTACAGAAAAAATTTCTCTTTTCATTTTTAAGCTCCTTTAAGCTTTTTTATTTTTGTATTATTTAGTTTATAATGAAATATTTAATTTTGTCAAAAATATTCTAATAATACTTTATCAAATTCAAAAACCAAATCTGATTCATTTGATCAAACAAAATCTCAAGATTTCATTTTTAAATCTAAATTAACTAATTTTTCATAAGTAGAAAATAAATTTTGAATTGAAACTTTGAAATTTTTTTCAAGTAAAAATCCTCTGTTTCATAGATTCAGATCTGCTAATATTTTATGATTTGAATATCAATCAGATTTCAATTTAAAAACATAAACATAAAACCTCAAATTTGATAAAAAACTCCAATAAAATTGAAAATAATTATTTCTTTGTAAAATTATATCTAGTTTTTCAAAAAAATCTTTCTTTTTTAAATTTAAAAAATCATCTATAATTGGAAAAATATTTTGTTCCATTTCAGGAATAACATATTTTTCTACTATTTCATAAGATATTTTATCATTTATTATAAGTAATTTATCTATTTCATTTATTATTTTATAAATATCTCAAGCTTTATAGCTTATTATTAAATCTAGTGCTCTAGAATCAACTAAATCAGTATAAATTTTTTCTAAATTATTTTTTAAATCATAATTATCTTTTATATCAAATTCTTCTATTTTACCAAATTCGCGAATAAATTTATAAATTTTGGAAGTTTTTAAAATATTTGTGGAAGTCAAAACAACTATATTATTTTCTGGAATTTTTCATAAATTTTCTAGAAAAAATTCATTCATATTTGTTTCATTTTCATCTTCTTCATCTCAAATAGATTCATCATCTTTTTTTGATTTTCATTTTTTGAAAAAATCCTCTAAAATTATCAGTTTTTTATCTCACAAAAAAGGACCAGATAAAAGATTTTCTTGCAAAAAATTCTGAGAAATTACTGATAAATCTCTTAAATGTAAAACATTAAAATCTCAAAATTTCTCTAAAAAAGCTTTCTTCCAGGCCTTAACTTTTCTTTCTATTAAATAAGAACTATTTCATGTAAATAAGTAAATCATTCTAAGTTTTTATTAATTTAAAAATTATTATCCTTTTTAAACATTTTATTAATTTTTTACAAAAATAAAAATAATTAAAAAAATAAGTTCTTCAAATTTGAAGAACTTATTTTTTTAATCAGAATATATATATCATTTTATTGATCTATTTGATTTTGCTACTTTTCTAGTAGTTATTTCTCAAAAACTACGATAATTCATATCTTTTACAATTATATTAGTTCAATCATCTCAAACTACAATTCGGACATGTCAATAATAAGAATTATAACCCGCTCAATTAAATACGACTATAGATCAAACTTGTGCAGTTTTTCAAACAGGAACTCATTGAGCTCGAGCATTACTATACCAAGCACCAGCATTACCTCTCCATGTTACATTTTTATATTGTGCAACATACCAAGTACAATATCATTTTGCAAATTTATTTGAAGTTCTTGAAGCAGATAGAACTATCTTAGAACTAGTTTTATTTTTTGCAAGAGTAGATTTTGTTGTAATCTTTTTATTATTAGTAGTATTAGGATTCTTTGTGATTGCTATAATTGGTTTATCTATAACAGGTTCTTTCTTAACAGCTCAAGGAATTATAAGATTTTGCCATATTTTAATAGTATCTCAAGATAAAGAATTTTGTGCTATTATTTCTTTTTTTGAAACTCCATAATAAGAAGCCAATCTATCAAGAGTTTCTCCAGCTTCAACTCTATGTATAATTCATGAAACTGGTGGAATTTTTAATTTATCTCAAGGATGAATAACTGAATCTGATTTTAAATTATTTGCCCAAACTATAGATTTTGAATCTATTCAAAATTCGCTTGCTATACTACCTAAAGAATCTCCTGATTTTACTTCATAATTAGTTATTTGAGAAACTCAACTTAAATCTCTTTCATAATCTGTATTTACTGTATTTACTGATAAATAAGAGCTCTCACTTAAAGTTAAATCTCCTAAATTATCACTATCTGCATCAACATTATAAGAATCGATGATTGAAGATTCATCTATGTTTGTTCTATAAAAATCTATGTTTGTATTATAAAAGAAATTAGCAAACATAGGATAAACAGGTAAGAAAAAAACTATAGATATAAAAACTATATTATAATTTAATCTATGATAAAAAGCTCTAAATGGATGAATATCTTTGATAGAATTTTTTAAAACTCTAGAATGTCTTTCTATACGAGCTTTTAAATTTACTTTTGATACCAAAATAATGAAATTAATAATTAAATATTAAAAATTAGACTTTAAATATTAAAAATATGTGAAAATTTAATATTTTTTCTAATCTTTAACCAAAAAAGAGCAAATTTTTATATATTTATAAAAACCTACTCCTCTTTTTTTAATTAAGCTATACTTAAAACTTCTAATTCTGTAACTTCAGGTCTAAAACCTTTATTTCTTGAATATCTTTTTTTAGATTTCATTTTAAAAACTCTAACTTTTTCTCATTTAAATTGATCCAAAACTTTTAATTCTATTTTTGAATCTTCTAAAACAGGAGTACCAACTTTTACATTTTTTCCATCTAAATCAGAAATAAGTAAAGCTTTAACAGTCATAACAGAATCAACAGAAACATCTTGATGTTTTACTTCAATTACATCACCAGCTTGAACAGTAAATTGATTACCACCTAATTCGATAACAGCTAACATAGTTATATATATAATAAATTAAAATTTTTATTCTTTGATTTATGCGATACTTATAAGCAAACTCCCTAATTTTCACTACACAAAGTATCAATAATTGCCATAGCATTATAAGTTTTTTTTGAAAAAGTAAAGTTTTTTTTACTATTTTGTTTAGATTTTCTTCACTGGAGCTATTTTTACATTCATCTTTTTAAGTCATTGTCCTGGAAAAGCAATTTCTCGAATTTCTCCAGATAAACTTGTAATAACTCATATTCAAAATTTTGGATGTTCTAATCTATCTCAAATAGAAAAATCACTTATATCATTATTTGCTTTTGGCTTCAATTTTGGTGTTGAAATATCTATTCCAGATGATGCAAATTCAGGAGTAAAAGAAGAGTCTGAAAAATAATTATTTTTAGTTTCAAATTTATAATTTTCAATCAAATCTGCTGGAATTTCAGCCATAAATCTAGAAATAGGATTACTTACATAATTACCAAAAGTAAATCTTTCACGAGCCCTAGTAATATATAATTCATCTCTCGCTCTAGTCATCGCAACATACATTAACCTTCTTTCTTCTTCAAGTTCTGCAGGAGAATTTATACTTCTAACATGAGGAAATAATCATTCTTCCAGTCACATCACAAAAACTCTGTCTGATTCTAGTCATTTTGAAGTATGAATTGTCATAAGAGTAACAAAATCTTCTTCATCATTTAT
>JAQVPN010000041.1 GCA_028702055.1 Candidatus Altimarinota bacterium
CAAAAATTTTGAAGCATTTCTATATATTGTTCATCCCCTGATGCTATTTTATCAAAATCTTCTTCTATTTCTTTAGTAAAATTATAGTTCATCATAGTTTTGAAATATTCCTCTAGAAAATCGTTTACAGTATAAGCAATATCAGTTGGAATAAGATATTTTTTATCAAATTTATCTATATATCATCTATCTATAATAGTTGAAATAGTTGGTGCATAAGTTGCTGGTCTACCAAAACCTTCAGTTTCCATTTTTTTAACTAGAGATGCTTCAGTGTATCTAGCAGGTGGACGAGAAAAAGTTTGTTCAGCAATAAAATCAGTTGATTGTAAAATAGCTCACTTATCTAAGTTCGGTAATTTGAAATTTTCTTCATCATCAGCTTCATCATCAGATCCTTCAGTATAAGCTCTCATAAATCATTCAAATTTTATAACTTCTCATTTTGTTATCCAATTTTGATTGTCATGTCAGTCAGGTGAAAAATCCATAGTAGTTATTTCTACAATCGCATCACTCATTTGTGAAGCCAAAGTTCTTTTCCAAATAAGTTCATAAAGTTTTTGTTCTCTAGTTTCTAGAATTCCAGTTAAACTTTCTGGTTTTCTTGCTAAATTTACTGGTCTAATTGCTTCATGGGCTTCTTGAGCTCAAGCAGATTTAGTTTTGAAATTTCTTTCATTATGAAATTCTTTACCATAAAGTTCTTCTACTACTTTTTTAGCATCTCATCTTGCTAGATCACTTAAATTCACACTGTCAGTTCTCATATATGTTATCAGTCATTCACGAGCTCATCCTCATAAATCAACTCATTCATATAATTTTTGAGCTATCATCATAGTTTGTTTTACTCAGTATCCAAATTTTCTAGCTGCTTCTTGTTGAAGAGTAGAAGTGGTAAATGGAGGTTGAGGACTTCTTTTTACTTCTTTTTTATCAAGTGAATTTAATTTGAAATCTAGACTTGCTTCTTTTTTCAAGATTACAGATCATTTTTTATTTTTCTCTTCTTTGAAATTTAAATCGTTAAATAAAACAGCTATAAATTTTTCTACTTCTTCTCTTGATTTAAATGTTTTACTTTTTCCATCAATTTTTGCTAAAGCTGCTCTAAATTTAAATTTTTCATAACTTAGTTCTACTGATATTTTCCAGCTTTCTGTAGCTTTGAAATTTTGAATTTCTCTTTCTTTTTCAACTATTAATTTTACAGCAACAGATTGAACTCTACCAGCTGATAATCATTTTCTGATTTTTTTCCAAAGTACAGGAGAAACTTTGTATCAAACAAGTCTATCAAGTATTCTTCTTGCTTGTTGAGCATCAACTAAATTTATATCAAGTGTTCTAGGGTGAGCTATTGCAGCATCAATTGCTTTTTTTGTGATTTCATGAAATACTATTCTTTTAGTTTTTGTTGCATCTAAATCTAATGCAGCACAAAGATGCCAACCAATTGCTTCTCATTCGCGGTCCTCATCGGTAGCTATAAAGATTTCTGCTGAAATTTTAGCTAATTTTTGTAAATCAGAAACTGTTTTTTTCTTGCTTTCAGTGATTTCATATTTTGGAGCAAAGTTATTTGCTATATCAACTCATATAGTTTTTTCTGGTAAATCTCTTATATGTCACATTGAAGCAACTACTTTATAATCAGGTCAAAGAAATTTTTCTATCGTCTTTCATTTTGCAGGTGATTCCACTATTACTAGGTTTTTTGCCATAAAAAAAAATTAGCAAGTACATTAAATTCATTGTTTGCTAATTTGTAATCTTTTTTAAACTCATGTCAAAAGAAAATATTTTTTTTTAATTATTTTTTTAGAATTTAATTAATTTTACAGTAAAATCTAATTTTTGCTCTAAATCTCATTTTTTAAAATTTTCTTTTATTTGTTCCATATAATTAAAATCAGACTTAGATAATTTCATTTCTTCTCAATTTACTATTTTTGAAATAACTTTAAATCAATATTTTTTATATAAATTTATCATACTAACTTTTTTAGAATATTCTATTGTTGGAATATAATAATCTCTTTCTTTTGCTATTTTTAAATAAATTTCATATAATAATTTTCAGTATCATTTTCATCTAAATTCTTCATATATTTCATTTAAAAGATGTTCTCAAGTAAAAAAATCTCAATCTTTATAATCTGATTGTCCAATCTTACCAATTTCAATTCAAGTTAATGTTTTTATAATAACAAAATTATTTTTTTCATCTATTTCTATTTTTACTTGAGCTTTTTTTTCTATTTCTTCTAATGAAAGACTATTTATATCAATAATTTTAGCTGATTTCTTTTTAGTTTCTTTTTCTATTTTTTCAATAGTAAATCATTCTTGTTGATCTAAATCTCATAATCATTCTCAAGCTAAAATATTTTCCCAAAATCATAAATCAGTTTTATCTCAAGGCATAAAAAAAATCTAAATAATAAAATATATTATCTAGACTTTAACATAATTTTTATTTTTTAGCAAAAATTATCTATTTTTATAATGAAGATAATCTTTTACAAAAATTTGAAGAACTCGAGAAAGTGGTATAGCTATAATAATACCTACGATTCAAGCTGTTGTAGCTCAAATTGTCATCATTATAAGAACCAAAAACGAAGACAAATCTAAAGTTTTTCACATAATATATGGAACAAGAAAATTATTTTCTACTTGTTGAATAATTATATAAATTAATAAAACTATAAAAAATGGATTTACTCACAATCAAATTGCGATAGTTAAAGCTGGTATAACTGCAAGTATCGGTCATAAATAAGGGACAAATTCCATAAGTCAAGCAATTAAAGCTAGAGTAAAAATATTTTCTAGATCAATTCAGAAAATTTTCAAAACATTTAATGATATAAAAACAATAATAAAAATAGATAATCATAAAAGCATTTGTCATTTTAACCATTCATAAAGAGAATCTATTATAGCATTTTCTCTAGTTTTTAAATAAATTGATATATTATTTGGAATAATATTATAAAAGAAATTTTTAATATCTTTTCTTTCTAAAACTATAAAAAAACTCATAATAAATATAAGTAAAAAATTTACTAAAGCTCATCAAATAGAAACAATTATATTTGTTCAGATAGATGCAACATCTCACATATGAATAGCAATAAATTTACTAATATTTGCAAGATTATCTTTTAAAATTCAAAATACACTACTTAAATCTACATTTACTAAATATCTTTTAGCTAATGTAGCAATTTCTTGTGGTAATCAAAGTCAATCTATTCAATATGTTTGATATAAATTGGCTAAATTATTTATATAATTTTGTACAAAATCTATAAACATAGAACTTTGTTTTAATAAAATTGGAATAATAGAAAATATTGCTACTAGTAAAAATAAAACAAGAAATATATAAATTATAATAATTCATAAAAAATCTGGAATTTTAAATCTATTCATTTTATTTAAAAATGGAGAAAAAAGAAGAGTAAGAAAAAATGAAAAAGCAAGTAAATAAAGGAAACTTGAAATAGAATATAAAAAAAATCCTAAGCCTACGAAAGCTATAATTATAAGTAATTTTATAGAAAATACTCTGTATTTATTTTCTTTATCTTTTTGTTTATATATAAGCATAATTAGAAAATTATTTTTTAAAATTTACTTCATTATATTAGTTTTATAATATTTGCAAATATTAGTAAAAGGACAAGTTTCACACTTAGGATTTCTAGATGTACAATGATATCTTCAAAAAAATATAAGCAAATGATGTAATCTTGATTTATCAGAATCAGAAAATAAAATTTCAGCTTTTTTATCTGTTTGTTCTCGCGATTTTGTATGAACAAATCAAAGTCTATTTAAAACTCTATGAACATGAGTATCAACAGCTAAATAAGGTCAATTATACAATACAGCCATAACAACTTTTGCAGTTTTTATACCAACTCATGGCAAAGTTTGTAATTCTTTTATATTATCTGGAACCAATCAATTAAATTCAGAATTTATTTTTTTTCATGACTCAAAAATAAAACGAGATTTATTTCTATAAAGTCCTATTTTTTTTATATATTTTTCTATTTTTTCTAATCATACTTTTTCTACATCAGAAGAAAGCGATATTTCTTTAAATAAATTTGGACTAATTTTATTTACTTGTTTATCAGTAGTTTGTGCACTCATTATAACAGCTCGAAGTAATTGAAATGGAGTTTCAAAATCAAGTTCACATTTTGCATTTGGAAACATAATTTCCAGATTTTTTATAAAAAATGAAATTTTTTCACTTTTATTCATTTGATTTAATTTTTGTATATAAAATCTTTTTCTAAATTAGAATTATTTAGTATTTTTCAATTTGGTAAAATCAAATTTAAATCATAATTTCTAAGTCATGCTTGTTTATAAAAAGCAAAATCATAATCTAGACAATTTTTATTTTCTATTTCGTATTTTAAATTGAAACTTGTTGTTTCTCAAGGTTTTGTATTAGTATAAAAATATACTATTTTTTTATCTTTTTCTTCTATTACATTTATTCATTTTTCATCTATTTTTGAATCCTTTGGTAAAACAAGTCTAACAAATTGTTTATTTACTCATTTTCATTGTATATTTAGTAAATCATTATAATCAGTAATTCAAAATTCATCAAAAAAACTTATATGACTTATTTCATCCGAAGATGAAAATAAATGAGTTTGATTTATTGTTAAATCATTTGTTATTTTACAATTAGAAATACTTGTTTTTTTAGAAAAAACTCTTTTCATATATCTATCTGATTTATTTCATCAAATAGAAGTAAAAACAGGATAAACAAAATCTACGAAATTATAATCTATATTTCAAATCAAATCATAATTATTTAAGAAAATATTATTTTTAGTAGAAAATGTATAAAAAACTATATCTCTTTTCTTTATATCATCTAGAAACAATGAAGTATAATCTTTATATTTTGATTCTTTTTTAAGTTTTGTATAAAATTCTTTCATAAAATCAAAAAGTATTTGTTTTGGTGTATCAAGAGTTCCCTCTTTAAATATTTTTGACTCTACAAGTGTAGACATAATAAAGTTAAAATTTGAAGAATTTATATCTTTATTAATTTTATTAAAATGCATTCATCAAACTAAATCTAAATATTCCAAAATTAGATTATTATTTAAATAAATTATTCAATCTATATTTACTCAAGCTTTTTTCATGAAAAATTTTATTTTTTCTGATGAGTCTCTAAAATCTATAAAATAATTACTATCTCTTAATCAAAAAGTATCTGTTATTTTTGATAATCAAATAGGTGCTTTTTCTTTATAATTAGATGATTTAATTTTCCATTCATAAGCATAAACATCTTTTTTATCAAAATCTTTTACTTTTCATTTAAAAATAGATAAAACTCCCATACTTCACATAAATCATCAAGTAGGCCTGATTTCATCTCAATTTTGAAAAATAACCAAATATTTTTTTTCTTTTTCATAAGCAAGTATATCAAGTAATTTATCGTAATTATCTAAAATATAATTAGAATTTATAGAAAATTCATTTAATTTAACGAAAGCTTTATAGAAAGTTTCATTTAATTCAGCACTTCATAAATCATCTACCTTTTTATATGATTCTAAAGCTTTATTTATATAAAATGAAATTTCTTCTATATTAGGTTTAGCATCAACTAAAAATTCTGTATAATAAATATTTTCTGCTCATTTTTCTGAAATAAGATTTATTAAACTATCGTAAACAAACATAGATTTGTCTAATCATTTAGATAAATTTTTTCATCATTCTATAAGATTTGATAAATTTTTTACTGGAGAATAGGAAAAATGCGAATTATTAAAAAAGAAATCAATCGGAGCAAATAAGTAAGAAGCTCGAATAAATTCAAATCTAGAATTATTTATATTTTTTGAAATTTCTTCTATATTTTTTGTTTGAGTTATAGTATATATGTTTCTATAAGCTGTTTCTACCAAATATAAAACACTTGTTTTATAAGAAAATACCAAAATAAAAAATGATAAAATATAAAAAACATATTTTAAAATTTTTTCTTTGTTTTTAGATGTTTTTTTAATTATATAATAAGAAAGTGGTCTTGGTGGATTATATATATCAAAATGTTGTTCATATATTGATGTTTCAGTTTTTAATTGTTTTTCATCTCTACAATTAAGTGTATTTTCATCTATTTTAGCTTTAAAATCAGATATATTAATATGATTTGTTTTTTTTGATTTTGGAAAAATTATATCTTCTTTCTTTTTAAATTTATTTTTAAAGATTTTGATTTTTGGAATTTTGCGAAGATTTATTTTTCATAAATTTATAGAAGAAATAGTATCTATGAATTTTGTAGAAAATAATTTTAGTTTAATTTTTCTATTTATAGCATAAAAATCAGATACATTTATATCTGATAAACTATTTTCTTCAGTTTTTTCTTGTAAATCAATTATAATAGGAATATTATTATTTTCTTCATCTATTATTATTTCTTCTTCGCTACTCATCTTTTGAGTATAAAATGATATATTAAATATGATTTCATTATATTTTTAAATATTTCAATTGCAAGAGCTAATTTATTATTTAGATTTTTAAATTTTATATTGACAAACTTTTAAAAAACTCCTAAAATCTGTTTGTTATAAATATTTTTTATATTTTATTTTTTCATATTAAAACACATGAAAACAAAAAATAATAGTGCTTTTTCTCTTATAGAACTTATTGTTTCTATTTGAATAATTGCGATTTTATGAATTGTTGCTGTTTCATATCAATCTAGTGCTAATGATAAACTTGATAATGCCAGAATTAATTCTGACTTAAATGCTATTAAAAATAGTCTTTTAACTTTTCAAAAAGATACTTCTTCCCTTCCTAATCCTAGTTGAAATAATATGTTTTATAAAGCCGATACTTCTTATGCTCATGATTCGTCTGACGATGCATACTGAGTAAGTGGCTTTTTATGAAATAATACTTTAGCTAAGAAATATCTTGCTATGCCTCCAAGTGATCCTAGGACTAAATATTTTTATGCTTATGCTAAAACTATTAACAACAAGTTCTTTGAATTAGCTTGAGTTGAAAAGAAAGATAATAATTACAAATCTGTTGTTGTTTGAAATTACAAAGTTGATTCTTTTTCTACTTTATACAATCTTGTTAGAGAATATAACTGACCTGGTTTTGTTAAAGAAAAATCTACTATTCATTTTCCATATAATCCTACTGAAAAAGTTCTTAATGCCAACATTTATGATTTCTCTTGATCTGTTTATATAAACAAAGATTCTTCTAAGTCTGTTACTTGAACTTGACTTATTAACTACAATCTTAAAAAAGGAGATTCTATTTATGTTGCTACTTGAAGTTTAGCTACTATTTATTTCTCTGATGGTTCTAAATCTATACTTGGTAACAAAGATAGTGCTTCTGAATTAGTTTTAGCTGATATGTGATACAAAGAAGACAATAGTTTAGCTAGTAAGATTAAACTTGTTTTAAATATTTGAAGTATTTGGACTAATGCTTCTAAGTTATCTGATGACAGTGAATTTGAAACTATTTCTGACAATACAATAGCTGCCGTTAGATGAACTATTTATGGTATGACTAATTATGCTTGAGTTAGCAAGACTAATATTACTCTTGTTAGATGAAAGATTGCTTTATCTTCTATAAATAGTATTCCTGTTGATGAAGTTGAAAAAATAATTGCTGACTGAGATAAAATTGTTACTACTCCTATAGATGATTCTTGAATTGTTTCTGATGCAAATTGAATTATTTCTGTAGAAAAATGAGAAGCTCCTAAATGACTTAATATTATTAATACTGGTTGATGATCTCCTTATGTTTCTCCTAGTACAGAATCTATTGATTTAACTCCTATTTCTAAAGCTGAAAAAGATGATTTGATTAGTTGAGATGTTTTTGAAATAAACGAAAGTTTTTCTCTTGATCCTTTGATTGAAAAAACTTCTACTTGAACTATAAGT
>JAQVPN010000042.1 GCA_028702055.1 Candidatus Altimarinota bacterium
TTTTTGAATCTGTATTTTTTCTTAAGTTCTATAATTTTATCAATTCATCTTATTGAATCTACCAAATCTACAAGTAAAGAAACTCTATCCATTTTTGCTACAGCATTTTCAAATGCTTCATCTTCATTTTCGTAAGAAGCTAAGTATCTATGAGCTGTAGTTCCTGCACTAAGTACTTTACTAAGAGCTAAAACTGCTGTATCATTTGAAGTAAATTTAAGTCATCATCATACATAAAGTGCTTCAATTGCATCTATATGAGCTTCTTCGTTTATTGCTGCTCTTTTACCAAATTCTACTATTCTTCAAGTTCATAAAAAATTTACTATTTCATGAATATCAGTTGCAACAATAGTTTGATAAAAAACTCTTAAAAAAAGTGGTTCATAAACTGCTGCAAGTTCTGCTGGTCAAGTAATGCTCATAATTGGTTCTCCTGGTTTCATAAGAGTTCCATCTTCTACTGCTTTTATAGTAAGTGGTAAAAATCAATTATTTTCATCAATTATTTTTTGCCACATAGCCTTATCAAAATATGAATTTCCTCATGCATTTTTTTGATTTGCATAAAAATCTCGTGCAAAATCAAGTTCTATTTGACTTATAGGAAGAGATAAAATATCATCTACTATTTTTTTTATTCCATAAACTACATTATAAAATCCATTTGGAGATTTTCTTAAAGTCATAGTATATACTTCAAATTCTCATTTTTTTTCATCTCATTTCAGAAAATTCATAGTTCTGTTATATGTATCAGTAGAAACAATTTTATTTTTTTTTGCTATATCTTTTCTTATTTTTAAATCTTCTATTTTTTCGAAATCTACAAAAGAGATTTCAGGAAAAGCAAAATGTTGTTGCCTATATTCCCTTTCAAAATTTGCTACTTTTGTCATAATGTTATTTTATTATTAATAATGTATTTTTTACACTTATTTTAGTTTAAAATTTTTTATATTAATCTTCTCTCTTTTTATATGTATAATGATAATATATTCATTTTAATTTAGGCTTAAAAGATAATTTATATTCACCAATATCAAAATAAATAAGTCCTGCCTTTTGTCGACTATGAGAATCGATATCTTCTTCACGAGATCTACCTATAAATGCTATAATAAATCCATCTTCATCAATTTCATATTTAGAAATATAATGATTTCAATAACAAGGTAAATCATTAATTAAAAGTATATCTTCAACATCATTTAATATAAAATGTTTTAATTTATTAAAAACTAGATCTTCACTAGGTACATCATTTAAAAAACATTTTATATAATTTTCTAAATCGTTATATTTTTTATTTACATTAACTTCTTCGAAAATTTTTGTCATTTTTCAAATAACATCATTCTTAACTAAATCTTCTAATTCATTAAATATTTCTTTTTCATCCTTTTTAACTATTGCAGCTTTTTCAAAATTTGCTTTCATAATATTTATTTGATTATAAAATAATGTATTTTTTACACTTATTTTAGTTTAAAATTTTAAATAAGTTTTACTCACATTTCAATCATTTTTTTGATTGCATTTTCTCAATCTTTTGGATTTACATTTACTGATGCAATTCATGATTTATGTAATTTTACTTCAAATCATTTTTCTATTGCATCTTTTACTGTATAAAAATCACAATATTCAGTTGCAAGTCAAACGATATTAACTATTTTTATTTTATTTTCATTTAATATACTTTCTAATGATTTAGAAAAATTTCAATTAATAAATTCTTTTCACCCAAAAGATGAGTAAGAATCTATATTTTTATCATATCATTTATAAACTCTATTTGTAACTAATTCTTTTTTAAAATCTTTGTAAAAATCTGAACCCCAAGTATTTGCTACACAATGATCAGGCCATTTTACTTCTCAATCTTTTATGTCAAATGGATTTAAGTTAAATCTAGATGCAAATGAAATATGATTATCTGGATGCCAATCTTGACTTGTTATAACTAGATTATTTTTATCTCTAGTTTGTTTCATGATATTATTTATATAATCTGAAACTTTTTCTCCACCATTTACATATAAAGCTCATTCTTTATCTGCAAAATCATTTTGATAGTCGACTACTATCAGTGCTTCTCTATTTGTTTTCATAATAACAATGATTATATAAATAAAATATTTAATGTAATTATTACACTTATTATATTTTAAAAAAATAAAAGAAATTATTTATATCTTATTTTAAGTATATTACTTTATGATATTAATTACTATTTTTTTCTTAAATATTAATAGTGTCTAATTTACACCTGTAAATATATTTATTTTACTAAATTAGTCAAAAGTTTTTTATAAAAAATAATTATTGGCTTGTTTAAAAGATAAAAATCCAATCTCAAGAGATTGGATTTTTTCTTATTTTAATTTTTCTTCTATAAATTTTTTAAGATTTTGTTTAAATATTTCTTTATCAAATTTCATAGCATGTTCTCTAATATATTCATAATTAAAATGCATATCTTCGAATTTATCTATTGTATTATTTAAACTTTCTATATTTTGATTAGTAAAAAATAATCAGGTTTCATTCGCTACAACAGTTTCTAATGCTCATCATTTCTCGTAAGCTATAACTGGAGTTCCACAAGCCATTGCTTCAAGAGGAACTATTCCAAAATCTTCTTCAGGTGGAAATAAAAAAGCTTTTGCTTTTGAAAAATATCTAGCAGTCTCTTCACGACTTATATTTAATTCCCATTTTATATTTGATTTTGATTTAGCTTTTAATGTTCTATAAAGTTTATTATCAGTATTTGTAATTAAAACTATTTTTTTTCAATTTTCATTAAAAGCATCGACAATTAAATCAAATTTTTTATATGGAATAGTTCTTCAAACATATAAATAAAAATCTTCTTTTTCATTTGAAAAAATAAATTTATTAATATCAACTCAAGGATAAATAACCTCTCGTTCCCTATCGTAATATTTTTTTATTCTAGAAGCTGTATTTTCTGAATTTGCTATAAAATAATCAGGTCTTTGAGCTGCTACAAAATCCCGCATTCTCAATTTATGAACAATACTAGGCATTAAAAATAAAGCTAATTTGTTCAAAATTCCAAATTCCATCATATTTAGATATTCATGATAATGACTCCAAAAATATCTGGTTGGAGTATGACAATAACAAATTTGAAGAGTTTCTGGTTTTGTAATTACTCATTTTGATTCAGCTGAAGAACTACTTATAACTATATCATACTGAGATAAATCAAAACTTTCAAAAGCTAATGGTCTAAGTGTAAGAGCTAATTTATGAGATTTATTTAAAAATGGTATTTTTTGAATAAATGAACTTGTGATTTTTTTTCATTTGAAAATAGGATTTTTTTCTTGATAAAAAATAGATGTAAAAATATCAGCTTCAGGAAAAAGTTCAATTATATGAGACAAAACCATTTCTGCTCCTCCCCAATCCTTTATCCAATCAGCTATAATAGCTATTTTTTTATTTTCTAACATTTGTGTTTTTTTATAATTTTTCTAAATTTAGATGCTTTCATTTTAAACTTTTAAAAATTTTTGCAAATTTTTTCTTATTTTTTAACATTTTTTTTTATTTTCTCTTTATTTTTTTTTGCTTATTGTTAGAATGATTAAAATATTTTTTAACTCGTGAAAAAATTATGAAATTTACAATAGAAACAAGGATTTTGAAAGAAGCTCTTTCTCAAGTTAATCATGCAACTGCAACAATTACAACAACTCCAATACTTGAAAATATACTTATAAAAGTAAATTTTGCTTCTATTATTTTTCTATCAAATAATCTAGAAATGGCTATAGAACATGTAGTTAAAGATTGAATAAAAATAGAAAATGAATGAAATTTTTCACTTCCAAGTAAAATTTTCACAAATTATGTATCACTTATTTGAGATGATGAAGTAAGTATAGAATTATTAAATGATTCTTCTGTTTCAATAAAAACTGACAGTTCTCAAATAAAAATTAAATGAATTGATGCTGCTGATTTCCCTATTATACCAGCCATAAAAGAAGTTAATTCTTTTGAAGTTTCTGGACGAGTTTTAAAAAAATGATTTGATAAAACTTTATTTTCTGCTGCTGAATGAAATATAAGACCAACTTTAGCTTGAATTTATTTAAGTATTTCAGGAAATGATTTAGCTTTAGCTTCAACAGATAGTTTTAGATTATCTGAATTTAAAACAACTATTTCATCAGAAAATTCTGAATTTAATTTAATTATTCCTGGAAAAACAGCTTTTGAAATTTCAAAAATTATAACTTGAGATGAAAAAGTAAAAGTTATAACATGAGAAAATCAAATTGCATTTTTAATTTGAAATACAAAAATTTATTCTAGATTATTAAATGGTAAATTTCCAGATTATAAAAATTTCTTTCCAAATAAATATTCTACAAAAGCCGTTATGAATAAGTATGATTTAATTCAAGCTTTGAAAAAAATAAATCTTATAAGTCGTGAAAATAATTATTCTATAAAAATAAGTTTTTCTTCTGAAACTGGAATACTTATAGAAACTAATGAAACTCAAATATGAGAATGAAAAATAAGTTTAGTTTGAAGTGTAGAATGAGAAGATAATATAATTTGATTAAATTCAACATATTTCTTAGAATCTCTTTGAGTCATAGAAACAAATTATGTATCAGTTAGTTTTGAAAATCCACTTTCTCCAGTCCTAATTTTACCTACTTTTGACGAAGATGAAGAGAAATTGAAATCTTGAGAATTTAGACATATAATAATGCCTTTAAAAATATAATTTAAAAAACCTGGAAAAAAAAGATTAAAAAATTTGATTTTTTAATCTTTTTTTATAAAATATCGCTCGGCTGCTTCATAAATTTCAAATAGGTCGTGAAACTATTTGATAAATATCAGAATAATGAATTTTATTCTTTCAAAAATAATTTTTAATTTTACATAAAAATGGCTCCTAAAAAAAATGCTACTTGATATATAAGTTTGATAATAGAAGCTGGTAAAGCTAATCCAGCTCCTCCAGTTGGTCCTGCACTTGGTCAAAAATGAGTTAACATCCAAGCTTTCTGTACTCAATTCAATGATGCTACAAAAGGAAATATGGGTGATTTAGTTCCAGTAAAAATTACTGTTTACGAAGATAAATCATTTGATTTTGTTGTAAAAGTTTCTCCTGCTTCTTTCTTAATTAAAAAAGAATTAGGTTTAAAATCTGGTTCAAAACTACCTCATAAAGATAAAGTTGCTCACCTTACTTTTGATCAAGTTAAAAAACTTGCTGAAAAAAAGGGTCCAGATCTTAATGCTGTTGATTTAGCTGGTGCTATGAAAACTATTGACGGTACTGCTAGAGCTATGGGGATTACTTCTGATATTCATGACTTAAGTTTAGCTGACTTAAGAAAAGATCCTAGATTAGCTTAAATAATTTAAAACTTTTAAGTCTAAGAAGTATTTTTATTTCTTAGACTTAATTTTTTGCTCCCATCGTCTAGCGGTTAGGACATGGCCTTCTCAAGGCTAGGACCGGAGTTCGATTCTCCGTGGGAGTACCAAAAGCAAATTGAACTTTTTAAAATAAAAAATATTATAAAATAATTTGCAATTTGATATTTTTGTAATAAAATACTTGCGAAAATTTATAAGAAATAAGTTTTAACTTAACATATAAATTATTATCATTATGAAGACAAATAAAGTAAAAAATAGTTTCACAATAAAAAATCAACCTTCAAAAATTAGTTTTACAAAAACATTAGAAACAAGATTAGTATCATCAAAATTGGATAGAAAATGAAAAATTTTTAATACAAATTCTAATAATTTGGAAAAATGGTGAATTAATTAAAAATAATATGGAGTGTATAATTTGTGAAGATATATTAAATAAGGAAATTTTAAATTGTAATTTTAATGATGGTTCTAATATAATAACAGAATTAACAGAAAGTTTTGTTGAAACTCATAATTCAAGTATTACAGAAAAATCATCTACAACATATAAAATAACTAACCATTGAGAAATTGTTGGTTATTTTGTTTTATCACTTAATTCATTTAAAAAAGATTCAAAAAACAGCATTTTTTTCCAACAAAAAAATTTATTACATGAATGGTATTCATCGATAAATTTAGAATATATAGTTAGAAAGAAATGAAACAATTATAAATGAATTTGAGATGTAATGCTTAACTATATATCAGATATAGTAGAACATATAGACAAAAAATAAGAATTAGATATATATACATTAAGGCTATTAGAGAAAGAATACATTATTTTGAAAGCAAATGATTTGTTCCAACAAATATGAAATCAAAAAATTCAAATTCTAAACAAATAGATATGTTACTAGAATTATAATTTACTAGAATTATCTATATGAAAATATATTAATAATTTTTTGATTGTCTCAATTTTTAGCTAATATATTTGTTAAAAAATTACTATAAATTTTTCAAAAACAATTTTATAGTAATTCAAAATATCTTCACAATTTAATAAATTGACCTACTACTAATATTTATAAAAATAACAAAAAAACATCAAATTAATTTGATGTTTTTTTGTTATTTTCAATTTCATTATATATTATAGTTTTCATTTTTGCTGAATCTGCTAATTTTATAATAGGTTTATTATGTCATCAAGTTCAACTTATTATTAATGTTCAAGCTCAAATTATTCTTTCAAATATAGATTGGTCTAATAAAACACTTTCAACCTTAGATAATTGAAGCTCAAATACATTTCTAGAAATAATTCAAGTTTTATAGATAATATTTTTGTTTGTTATTGCAATTTCTGTACTTAAAATAGATAATAAATGTACTAAAGAAAATATAAATATAATAAATCAAACCATTGCTCGATCTCACAAAGATATCATAAAAATAAATCCTATTACTATTCATATAATTGGAACATATTTATAAAATAAATGAATTTCTCATTTATAAATTATTTCTTCATTTGGAGATAAATTGCTTTCTATATATACCATAATCAATAAGTTAAATAATAAAATTTATATCGTATTTTATCTATTTTATATATTTATCCAAATTATCATTTCTAAATTTAATATAGATTTAATATTAGATAGAGTTTTTATTATTATAAAGCCAAAAAAATCTTTTTATTTATATCTTGCAAAAACAAACAATTCAAATAAAATAAATCTGCCAAAATAGTATATATTAAAAAATTATTAGTTCTATATAAAACAATATAGGGCAACTTATGTTGCTTTATTAGTCCTATTTTTTGTATAGAACTAATATATATTGTTTTGGCGAACATTCTAAGCTCATAAGTTGTCCTTTTTTGTTCGTCAAAACCAGAAGTTGTAATTTATTTTGGCATTAATATTTTTATTTATTAATGCTTTTTTATTTATGAATAATCTAAAACATTATTTTTTATGATGACTTGTTTTTTCTTGAACTGTTATCATTTCTATTATTTGATTTGCTGCTTATACAAGTTTACCTAATCAACCAGATTGAGCAACTATTACTCAAACAATCTGGAATAATGTAATTGATAAAATTAATCTTTTATGAACAGATATTGATTCTGTAAAATCTTCATATTCTCAACTATGAGTTTGACAAACTCGGCAAGATTTAACAAGTAGTAGAATTTTATGAACAACTTATACAAATAATACATGAAAACCAATTAGTATTGAAATAACATCAAATTGAACTTCAATAGTAACTAATGCTTATTTATACATAAATAATACTTTAATTTGTGTACAAAATGGACAACCTGATAATCATGCTCGTCTTTCATGAATAATACCAAATTGAGGCACTTACTATATTACTTGAGCCACTATATATAAATGGCTTGAACTTAGATAAAATAATTTAAAGTGAATTCTAAAAGGAAGTGCAAAAAATTAAGATAAGAAAACTTCATTAGGAGTAAGAAAATGTAATTTTTTTCTAGGTCTAGAATTTATTAATTTTACATAAAAAAGCAATTGTTTTTGAG
>JAQVPN010000043.1 GCA_028702055.1 Candidatus Altimarinota bacterium
TTTAACTCAATTATCTAGACTTGCTAATCTATTCAATTCATCAAAAGTTTGATTTATTTGTTTAGTATTTGCATATAATATAGCTGTATTTTCTAGTCCAGAATAATTATAGTTTGCTATATTTTGACTATCTTTTCAGATACTTGTAAGTCTATTTAAATCATCATAAGTATAGTTTGTAATGTTTCCATTCGGATTAGTTATACTTGTAATATTCCCATTTGAATCATAATTACTATTTACACTTATTCTACCGATTCCTACTGGACGAGGACTTGTTTCTTTTACTAAATTATCTTTTGAATCATATTCGAAGCTTAGTAAGTTATTATTTGAATCATTTGATTCTTTTAATCTACTTAAGTCATCATATGAATATGTTTCATTTGTTGTTCATTCTACTCAAGCTCAAGTTTGAATATTTCTAGAAACAAGTCTATTTAAACTATCATATGTATTTGTAATAATGTTTCAGTTTGGATCTGTTGTTGTGAGAACATTATTATTTGTATCATATGTTTTTGTGGACACTTGTCAGTTTGGATAGATTTGTTTTGTTTGTCTTCCTAATGAATCATATTCATAGTTTGTTATATTTCCATTTGTATCTGTTAGTTTTATTAGATTTCCAGAAATATCATAGCTATAATTTGTGATTAGTGGATTTCATTTTAGGTATTTTGTTTCTGAAAGAACTTTTCCTCTGTAGTCATATGTATAGTTTATAGTATTTCAGTTTTCATCTCTTGTAGATATGATTTGATTTAGACTATTGTATGTATATGATTTTGTTTTATTTAGGTTATTTTTTTCACTTATTAGTCTATTATCTTTATCATAAGTATAGCTTGTAATAGTTGATTTTCAGTTATTTTCTAGGATTTCTTTGCTTGTGATATTATTATTTTTATCATAAGTATTTTTTATCTTATTTCCTAGTGAATCTGTTGTTTCTATAAGTCTTCAGAATATATCATAACTTAGAAGTGTAGCTACTGATTTTGCATCTATAGTTTTTGTTACTTGTCAGTTTTTATTATATTCATACTTTTTTAGTATATCTTGATAATCTGTTGTTTTTGGGTTTCAGTCTATATCCAAATCTATAGTTTTTTCTGATAATACTTTTCAGATTTCATTGTATGATACTTCTTGTTTTTTTAGTCTTTTTCAAGCACTATTATACATTTCTATTCCTATGATATGCCCTAATTTATCATATGTATATATAGTATAGTTTCCAAGTGAATCTGTAGTTTTTATAGCTCTATCAAAAAGGTCATATTCAAAATAGACTGAATTTCATTTAGAATCCATTGCTTGAATTTTATTCCCATTTATATCATATGTATATTTATTTGAAATAACTTCATTAGCTTCTGTTGGAATGATTTTTTCTTCTACTAGATTTTCATTTTCATCGTATACAAATTGTTTTTTTAGTCAATTTGGATAGATAGTTTCAGAAATATTTTCATTTTTATCATAAATATTTAACAATCCTACTCTAGTATTTGAATCTATATATGTAAATATACTTGTTGGTTTATCAAGTAGATTATAGTCATATTTTGTATCTATACTAGATCATCATTCTAATATTTGTTTTTCAAATTCTTTATTATCATTAGCATCATAAGTATATTGTTTTTTTATACCTTGAGCACTTGTAGTTTCAGTTAATCTATTTAATTCATCATAGCTTAGTGTTTGAATATTACCATTTCAATCAGTCTTTGAAACTAGATTTCCATAATTATCATAAGTATATGATTCTTCTATTTTATTAAATAGATTTCATTTAATAGTTTTTACAAGTTGTCAGCTTAAATATTCAAAACTTGTTTCATTTCATTCTGGATTAACTTGTTTTATTAATTCTCAAAGCTCGTCATAAGTATTTTCACTTATTAGAGAAAGTGGTGTAGAATCTGTTGCTAGTTTTATATTTTTTGTTTCTGTTTTTACAAGATTATTACTAGAATCATAGATAAATTCAGTTTCACTAGAATCTGGAAGAACTATTTTTGTAAGAAGATTTGTATCTAAATTCCGTTCATATTTTGTAATAATATCAACTAAATCATCATCAGATAGATTAATATCTTGTTTTTTTCTTTCCTCTATTTTATTTCCATTTTCATCATATTTATATTCTATTCCATTTCATCTAGCTTCTATTTCTTTTGCAATATGACCAATAGAATCATATTCATAACTTACTAGATTCTTTTCATTTCAATTAATATCAAGTACTTTTCTTGATAATACATTTCACATTCTGTTATATGTATATTCAGTAACATTTCACTTTTTATCTGTTACTTTATTTTTTACTACATATGTTCAAACTACTTCCCCATTTCAAACTTGTTCTGGAGAATCGTCACTATGTATATCTCAAAGAGTATATTCATAATAACCTATTCAATCTCAATATGACTGAGATATTACTCTATCATTTTTATCATAAGTATTTACTACATAAACATGTCATTTAGAATCTATAAGAGATTTCATATTATGTGACAAATTAAAATCATTTCCAGATAAATAATATGAAAAAGATATAGTTTTTTCCGCAGTATCTGAATTATGAATTTTTATAGATTTTAAATCATTTTCATCTCAATAATCAGTGTTTCAAGCAAAATATTCAAATGCAACATATCTTCATCAAGATTCTGTTACTTTTACTAATTTATTATCATCATTGTATGTATATTTTATAGTTTTTCAAAGAGTATCAATTACTTGAACTAATAAATTATTAGCATCATAAATAAAACTTAATTTATTTCAGTTAGCATCTTTTATTTCACTTATATATCAAGCAGAGTTAAATAAGTAATTTTTTTTATTTTTGAATGAGATTTTATATCCAGATCAATCTGAATATTTTATAAGACTTGCATCAAGTCATTTTACTTGAGTTTCTATATCATCTATAAAAGAACCAGACAAAGCTAGTAGAGCTTTAGAAGACATAGTTCAGTCCATATATGAATATGTTCAATTTAAGTTTTCTACAATTTTTATATTATAATTATTATCCCAATTTATTCATAAACTTCCGTTTGAATATCACATAGATTTATATGAAACAGATAGTTCATATGGAAGTCCGATACCAGGTAAACTCATCAAAGTATTATCATAAGTAAACTCTCCAGTTGATGGGTCTACTGGGTCTAACATATCTTTCAAAATTGTATTTTTCTTTTGATTTTGTGTTAAAGCTAAATTTGTTTTTATAGGAGTTGTACTAGATTTATTTAATTTTAAATTTTTAATGTCATATACAAATTTTTCAACTTTAGGAGATACTAATTTATTTCAAGCTCATAAAAGTAATCCTACTTGAGCATCAAATGTAAATCGTTTTCATTCAGGAATTATATCTTTTTGTCAAAAATAACCTACAATATTACTATTTATTGATATATTAGAAAATGTATTTGTATAATTATTTCATATAAAACCTATGTTTCATCATAATGTATTTTCTCATGTAGAATAATTATAAGAATTTCATATATAACCTATATTTGAAGCTAATTCATTATTAGTTCAAGTTCAATAAGTATTATTATTTCATATATAACCTAAACTTCATGCAAAATTAGAACTAATTCATGTTCAATATGTATTATTATTTCAAAGATATCAAATATTTCAAGAAAATTCATTAATTTGAGAATTTTCTTGATAATTAGTTCATATAAAACCTATTTTATTTGAATAGTTTTTATAAATAAGTCAGCCTATTTGAGAAAAATTTTCAATAAATTGTCCACATGTTAAAATATCCCCAGAACAAAATCAAGAATCTTCAGAAGTATTTTTATCTCTTATATATAAAGTATCAGGAGAGATGTTTCAATGAAATAATATTCAATCTTCTCAAGTCACAGTATTTTTATATCGAATTATATTTTTATTGATATTATTATCCCGATATTGATAAAAAATATAATCTCAGTATCCTAGAATAGTAGAATTTTGCCGATTTGTTAAAATACTATAATTTCATGAGAAAATTTCTGTTATATCAGATCATCTTTTCAAAAATATATGATTAGTCCAATTAGTTTCATCAATTGTTTGATAATAAATATCAGTTCATTTTCTTCATAAAATTCATCAATTATTTCATAAATTTAATTCTAAATCAGTATAAGTAAAATTATTAAAATCTGATATATTAATTAATGAAAAATCTCTGCTATTTGAATTATTTGTGTAATTATATATATAATGACTTTTTAATAATTCATTATTAGATCAAAAAAATCTGTAATCATAATTAGTATATGATGTTTCTGTTTGAATCCGTAAAACTCATAAAGATACTTCTTCTCATGTAGATATATTTTTTAAAAATACTTTATTTATTCAACTACTGGAATCATAGCTTTGATATATTATTTTCGTTAAATCAGGAGATATTGATTGTATCCGAGTATTTATTCATGATAAAATCAGTGTATTATTATAATCATTAAAAATATTCTTTTTATAATAATAGTAATTCCGATTACCATTAATATATTCATTAATTTGATATATAAAATCTCAATTTTCTTTATTAAAATAAGTTAAATTTCAATTTGTAGGTAAAATTTGTTTTTCAAGAGCACTATAAAAACCCTTATAATATGTATTATTTGAGCTAGTTAATTGATTATATCTAGTATAGATTATTCAATAATCTTTATAAACATATCTAGCATTTCAATCTATATTTAATTTAATCTTTGAATTAGTATCTAAATCATATAGATACATTTTTACTCATTCACTCCGTTCATTATATAAAGCTTTTCCTCATATGTTTAAATCAGCATAAACTGAAAATATAGAAAATTGAGTTCAAAAAAATGATATCATAATAAAAACCCAAAATAGTGTTTTTTTAAATTTGAAATTTATCATACTAATTTATATAAAAGTATTTAAAAAGATTTTAGAAACAAAAAAAATATTTTTTTGTTTCTAAAATTAATAATTATTTTAGTGCACAATTATAAATAACGGATTAGTAGTTGCAGGTAAATCATTTCAAGTAATTTCTTTGTATAAAATTTTATAATCACTATTTATAGTTTTTACAGATGATATATCTTTTCTAAATAACCAACCTATTCATTTTTCTAAATTTGTAGAACCTGAAAAATTTCTTTTAAAATTATCTTGATCTCTAGTATCAATAAATCAATTAATAAAAACATTATTAAAAGCAGATTCATTATTTGTTATATTAACTTGATTATTAGCTTGAACTTGATTATTGATAAAAGCATTATATTTAGTAGTTGTTTCATCAGTTCAAACAGTAAAATTTCATGCATTTGTAAATTTATTATTTATAAATGATGAGTTAGTATTATCAGCTAGAAAATTATTTCATCCTAAATCTATTTCATTTGCAATTAAATTTGTAGATCAATAGTTAAATCATTCTCTATTATTTCAAGCCACATAAAATCAAACATTAAATTTAACTCAATCTTTATTTGAATTTTTAATATTTATTTTATTATTTTTTACAAATATGGGTAATCTGAACCAATAATCAGAATTTATATATGCATTTATTAGAGAATTTTCTATATAAAATCAACCTGGACGAATATTATTATAATACCATCAACAATACCGTTGCCGAGAATATGAATCATTATAATTCATAATTTGTTTTCAATTATTTATATTTATAAGAGAATCTCTAATTTTTATTCAACTTCAATTCATAGAATCATATCCTGAATTGAATCAACTAAAATAAAATCCAGTTAAATCATTTCTCCAGAAATTAGTATTAGCAAAAATTATATTTCAAGAATTTGGTTTAGTTAAATTGAAATATATATTATCTATAACAAAATTTCAATTTTCACCAGAAATACGAAGATAATTATCATTATCATATCAAGCAAAATCTAAATTTATACTATTTCAATCAACTCAATTATAAAAACATCATCATTTAACATGTATATTAAAAACTCAGTGAGTATAATATGCTCAAGTTCAATTAGGATCAGTTAATCCATTGTTATTTATAAAAGCAATAGTAGATTCTAGTCACTTTTTAAGTGATAAATAAGGTTTTGTGCTATCAAATGGAACACCTCATCATGTTCATGTAGAATCTGATCAATTTTCACAATCTATATATGTGTAATCATATAAAGCATTTTGGTTAGCAAAAGCCTCTGAGCTAGATAAAAAAACTCCAGCAATAAATAAAAATATAAGTATAGAATATTTTTTCATAAACAAAATAGTAAAAAAATAAAATTATTTTAATTGTTTAATCCTTATATCATAGGCTTTATTAAGCTCTTGTATAAGTTTATTCATGGTATATGGATCATCTCAATATTTATCCATAATTTCATCCGCTTTTTTAGAATATTCTTCATAATTCGATTTTCTAGATTTAGACTCTTTAGTATTTTCAAAAAGTATTACATATGCATCTTTTCAAGATAAAAATAACTGCATATCATAAGTATCTGTATCAAATAAATTCTTTTCATTAAATTCATAATATTCTCATAATAATTTCATTTTAGTAAATCATTTAATGAATTTTAATTCATATTTTTTTTCATTTACAGGTTCAGATAAGTTTGGATTAGTTTGAGAGAGGCCTTTTGAATATTCTAATTTAGATAATTGTTTTATATAATAATATTTATCTCCATCTTTCTTTATATCTCAATCAAAAACATTTAAATATTTTCAAGTTAAAGTTTTTTGGTCTATTTGTAAATTTGCTCAACTAAAAAATATAGTCTTACTTTTAATATATTTATCCAAAATAAATCATGTAGATGTTATATTATAATCTATTCGTTTAACATTTTTTATATATTTATCTGATTCTTGATTTATTATAGAATCTTTCTTAGATAAAAATGGATTATTTATCTTTTTTGAGGTTAAATAATAAAATCAAGATAGAATTAATAGAATTCAAAAAACAAATATAATAAAATTCTTTTCTTTATTCATAAAAATATTATTAAGTTATAATGTAAAAAATAACAATCACATATGCTATAGATTAAAAAAATAAAATCAAGCTTTTTAAGATAGATTTAATATTGGAGTGAATATTTAGCTTATTTAAAATAAAAAAAACTTTGAAATTAATATTAAAATTAATTTTATAAAATTTTACACTAAGAAAAAAAAGAATAATTAGTCATTTTTAAATCATTAAGAAGCTATTATTGGTAGATATCAATAATTAATTTATATATAAAACAAAATATATTAAAACTTGAAAAAAAAATCTCTTTTTTTATACTAAATTATAATAATTAAATATCTAAAATAAATCAGTAAAAATATGTTGAGAATAGAAGAAATAAAATTAAGTTTAAAAGAAAACGAAAATATTTTGAAAGAAAAAATTTCAAAAATAATATGAGAAAAAGTATCTGATATACAAAATTTCAAAATAATAAAAAAAGCTATAGATTCTAGAAATAAAAGAGATATACTTTTTGTCTATTCTATAAATATAGAAGCTGAAATCAAAAATATAAATCCTGATTTAATTAAAAAACATAGAATAAGAGAAATCGAAGAATTTGTTTATGAGATAAAAAATCCGAGTAAAAAACCAGCTAAAAATCCTATAATTATATGAAGTTGACCAGCAGGACTTTTTTGTGCTTTAGTCTTAGTAAAAGCTTGATTAAAACCAATTGTAATAGAAAGATGAAAAGATGTAGATAATCGTATAAAAGATGTAGAAGAATTTTCTAATACTTGAAAATTAAATACGAATTCAAACATACAATTTTGAGAATGATGAGCTGGAACATTTTCTGATTGAAAACTTTA
>JAQVPN010000044.1 GCA_028702055.1 Candidatus Altimarinota bacterium
GATTTTGGACACAATCCATTTTCTATGCCAAAAGGATGAATTAAAGCTTTTGAAAAAGAAAATTTACTAGAAGTAGAATCAGTTCAATATGACTTAGCTTGTAACGGATTTGAAATACTTTCTGGTTCTATAAGAAATCATGATATTGAAGCTTTAGTTAAAGCTTTTGAAAAAGTTGGTAGAAATGAAGAAGAAGTAAAAGATAAATTTGGTGCGATGTATGAAGCTTTCCAATATTGAGTTCCTCCTCATGGATGATTTGCTATTGGTATGGATAGATTTATGATGATATTAAAAGACGAAGATAATATCAGAGAAGTTTATGCTTTTCCAAAATCATGAAAAGCTCAAGATATGATGATGAATGCTCCAGCATTTATAGAACAAGCTCAACTTGATGAATTACATATAGAAGTAAAAGAAGAAAAATAAAAAAAATCCCGAAAGGGATTTTTTTAATATCAAGAATAATGAGATGAATGTCATAATGATTTAAATGGAAATAAGAACTCTTTAATATCTTTTTTTGTTTTTATTTCATCTTTTATTTCTAATAAAATTTCTTTTATTATATATTTAAATTTCCCATTTTTATCATTATTAATTTTATATTTAAGAAAAGATAATCATCAATTTAAATTTAATATTTCTTTTAAAAATTGTTTTAAATTATTAGGTATTTCTAATTGTTTATATTCAGTACCTCAAATTCAATAATCACTTTCAAAGTCATCTTTTATAACATCAGAAATATTTTCAAATTTAATTAAATCTTCTATTTTGATTCTTTCTTGTTTATTTAAATTATATTCATTTAGTATTGCTTTTGATGTAATTTCTATATATTCATAATAATTTTTATTATGTTTTAAATTATCTCTAATATATTTTTTTATTCATTTTAATAAAATATTAAATTTACTTTCAAGTAATTCTTTATTTTCTAATATTTCATTAATTTTTATATTATACTCATTTTTAGAAATAATATATTTTCAATCTATTTCATTTTCTATGCAAATATCAATAAAATCTATTTTTTTAAAATTTTTCATATTTCAAATCATTAAATAATATTTATTATTACATTTTAATTATTTTTTAAAGATCATATTTTTTTCATCTTATCATTACATAATTTGTGAAAGGCCCTCGTGAATTTATTCTTCATTCTTGTATTTCTAATTGTATTTCTAAAAATAAAATTTTTTCATTTTTTAATTTTACTATTTCTCATAAATCAAGAACTTTTTCATATAATTTTTTTAGATGAATTTTCATTTCTTCTTTTGTAGGAGATTCAAATAATCAAGTTTTTATATTATCAAGTCTATTTTGAACAACTTTGTCATCTAAATTTCAATTTAAAACATCTTTATGATTTTGAGAAATTTGCTCTAATTTATTATCTATATCTTTTATTTTATTTGTATTTGGTTTTTCCTTTAGATTTATTTCTAAAATCAAAATTTTATCTTTTTGGATATTTATTAAATCTCACAAATTTAAGATATCTTCATATAATTTTTCTATATCTTTTTTTATTTCTTCTTTTCAAGGTCATAAAATACTAAGAACTCATATTTTTATATCATCGATTCTTTCTTGTACTTTTTTATGATTAAAATCTCATTTTAGTAAACTTTCATAATTTTGTGATAATTTTTCTATTGTATTTGTTAAATTGTCTAATTCATCTAAATTAGACCATCAAATTTCTTTAATTTCAGGCATTTGTATAAAATTATTAAATTAATTTTTCTTTTTTATTTTACTATATATTTTAAAATATCGCAAAAATTTTGACTTATTCCTAAAAAATCATATAAATAAAACACATTTTTAAATCATTTAAAAATGTGTTTTTGTTTTCAGTAGTAAATTTTCTACCGAATTTACTACAATTGATAAAGGTAGTAAAAACAAAAATAGGAAGTGTAATATGGAACAAAATGTTTCAGAAATAACAACGGATTTAATAAGTTGGGAAGAGTTGCAAGAAATGGAATATAATATCGTTTATAATCCATTTGATGTTACAGGTAATGGCTATTTAGCTGATGATTTTACTGATTATTTAATGAGTGAAATTCAAAAACTAAGAGAACATTATGATAATATAGATCCTTCCTCAAAAAATTAGCTAACATATTAATTGCAAAAGTTTATTTTTTATATAAGTAAATTTCTGCAATTAATGATAAATTAATAGTGTTAATTAATGTTAGTGCACAAAAAAAGGCTTTCCCGCAGGGAAAGCCTTTTAACATTTTTATAATTTTTACAAAAAAACACTTTAGAAATAAAATTCTAAAGTGTTTTTTAAAACTAATAAGTTTTAATTAGAAGTTACCAGTAACAGTAAATGTTAAAGTATCACCATAGTTATCAGCTTCAGTTTGAGCATCAATAGTAGCTTTCAAATTAACAGTAGTTACTTGATTTGAATTAGCAACATCAGTTGCAGTAAATACATTTTGTGTATTAGCAACATCAGTTTCAGCAAGAACAGTTTTAGTTGTTGCAGTAGAAGTTGAACTTATTTTATAAAAGTCATTTCCAGTAGTCATTCCAGTAGCAGTCGCACCATAAGTACCTATATATTTTGTAGCTGATTGTAATCAGTTAGAAGCAACAGCAACATTTACACCACCTTCTGCATTAGTAGCAGTACTAAAGCTTAAAGATTGATTATTATCTCCTAAAGTAAGAGTACCAAAATTTATAGCTCCTGTAGAAATAGCCATAGTAAGGATTGGCGCAACTTCAGCAGTTACTAAAACTGTAGTTGACCCTGTTGCATTATTTGTACCATTGTAAGTACCATCCCAAATAACATCATTATTAGTAGTACCACCAGTAACATTTCATGTTATAGTTGCTGCATAAGCACTATTCATAGCTACTATAGACACTAGTCAAAGTGTAGCTAAAACTTTTTTCAAATTAGTTTTCATGATAAACAAAAACTTAAAAAATAAAAACATGCATGTCTTATATATTTAATATGAGACAGAAATGATTTTACTCTTTTTTGCTAAAAGTCAAAAGATTTTTTTTATTTTCACATAAAAATAGAAAAAGTAAATACTTAAAAAAGATTGATTAAATTAATTATTGGCTATAATAAAAAACAAGTTATTTATAAAAATCAATTAATAAAAAATGAAAAGAAAAGATGTAAAATTTTTCTTTTATATGACTATTTTTTTTGTAATCGTTATATTTATTACAAATTCATTCTTATATAAAGAAGATTCTAGTCATATAGAAGAAACTTATATTGATAAGCAGATTTGAGAATATATAAAAAGTTTATCTTGAGCAAATATCACAAATGATGTAGAAACTTCTTCAAAAAAAGCATTAATAAATCATATACAAAATAAAAAAGAGGCTTTAAATTCTGCTTCTAGATTGGAAATAGTATTTGAACCAACTACTTATAAAGAAACGATAAATAAATCTTATTATTATTTATTACAAGAAGTTTTTGATTCTAGTTTTTTTGATAATGTTTTTTGAAAAAATGTAGATATTATTTATACATATTTACATCAAAATAAGGAAGATGTAAGATGAAAAATGCAAAATAGATCTATACATATTTTTGATCCGGAATCTATGCAAAAATGAGAATTTTTACGAGTTTATATACATGAGCTAGGACATTATATAGATTTATATTTTTTTCAAAAAGATGTTATTTGAGATGATAGTAATGATTTTTATGACATATCTTGGAAAGATGTAAAAATAATAAAATCTTGATCTAAAAGTGACGATTTTGTTTCTGGTTATGCTATGACAAATAAATATGAAGATTTTGCTGAATCATTTGCTTATTATGTTTTACATAATAAAGCTTTTTTAGCGAAAGCTGAAAAAAATGAAAAATTAGTAGAAAAATATAAGTTTTTTTCTGAAAAATTATTTAAAAACTGACAATTCAAAGATACTTCATTTGCTCGAGATGATATAATTAAGGATTATTATTGGGATATAACTAAAATTAAAATAAATTATAATAATTTTTTGGAATATTTAAAAAAATAGATATAATAAGCAGGAAGTTAAAATAATATTTTTTGGTTTTTCTCTATATTTCAACATTAGTAGTCACTTAATCAAGAAAAAATATTTCAAATATCAAGGTATAATTTTTATAAAAAAACATCATAAGTAAAAACATATCTTACATTTTTCAATTATAAAGTTTGTAAAGTTATCAATTTAAGTTTTTTAAATAAGACTTTTTGTAACTTTTTTGGCTGTTTGCCATCAAAAAAATAAAGCATAATTAATGCATCATTTTTTAATCATTTTTTGATATTTTTATTTACTTTATAATATTTTATTTTTTAATTTTTTAATAAATTATGAAAGACTTTTTTGACGAGCTTGATAATGAGCTTAAATGAGTTACTTCATCAGATAATGATGAAATATCTATAATACGAGACAATATAAATGAAGAATCATTTGTAGAGAATTCAGAAGAAACAACTGAAGAAAAAACTGAAACTACTTTTAAGAAAGATAGTACAACATTTCAAAAAAAATCATTTAGTTTTAATAAGGATTTTTCAAAAGATTTAGATCGTAAATCTAATGAAGATGAAAATCGAGATAGAGAATTTTCTTCACTTAAACATTCTTTAATGACTAATTTTCCAGAAACTAAATTTTACTTACCAACTTTAAGAGATGGCTATACAAGAGCAATTCCTATTGGTTGACATAATGAAGTAGGTAAAAATATGAGTATGTATCAATATGGAGAAGATATTATTATAATAGATTGAGGAATGCAATTTCCTGAAGTAGATATGCTTTGAGCAAAATATTCTATTCCAGATATATCATTTTTGATTCCATATAAAGATAAAATTAAATGATTTATAATCACTCATGGTCATCTAGATCATATTTGAGCATTGAAACATTTATTGCCAGCTTTATGAATGCCAACTGTTTATTGAACAAAACTTACAATATGACTTATTAAAAAAAGTTTAGAAGAAAATAATTTACTTAATTCTGCTACTTTAATTGCTGTAGATCAAGATAAAGAAGACAAGATTAAAATGTGAGCATTTGATGTAGAATTTTTTAGAGAAAATCATTCTATTCCAGATTCTACTTGAGTTTTTATAGAATCTCCAACAGCAAAAATAGTTCATACTTGAGATTTCAAATTTGATTTTACTCCAGCTGTTGATAAACCAGCAGATTTATCAAGAATCTGAAGAATTTGAGAAAAATGAATTACTCTGCTTATGAGTGATTCAACAAATTCTACAAAAAAATGATTTACAAAATCTGAAAAAGATATAGGAATTTCTCTAGATCATTTAATAGAAAAAAATGTAGAATGAAGAATGATTATAGCAACATTTTCATCTCTAGTTTGAAGAATTCATCAAATTGTTGAAGCTTGTGAAAAACATGGAAAATTTGTTTTCTTAAGCGGTAGATCTATGGTTGAAAATGTAAGAATAGCTAAAGAATTATGATTTATAAAAGCTTCTGCTTGAACTATCAAAAAAATGTCTCCAAAAGCAGCTGATTGAATTCCTGCAAATAAACAAGTTATAATAACAACTTGAAGTCAATGAGAAGAATTTTCAGCACTTTACAGAATGGCAGAAGGAACTCATGCTCATTTGGAAATAATTCCATGAGATACTGTAGTTTTATCTTCTACTCCAATTCCAGGAAATGAAAGATCTGTAGTAGAAGTTATGAATAAACTTATAAGACTTGGAGCAAATGTAGTTACAAATGATGATTTAGATATACATGCATCAGGACATGCCGCTCAAGAAGAACAAAAAATAATGTTAAATTTAATAAAACCAAAATTTTTCATGCCAATACATGGTGAACTTTTCATGAGAGTTGCTCATAAAAGAACTGCTATGGAATTAGGTATAAAAGAAGAAGATATAGTTTTAACTGATAATTGAAATATTTTAGATATTTCTCCAGATGGAAAATTATTTAGATCTAAAATAAAAGTTCCTCTTCAAGAAATAATTGTTGATGGTCTTGGTATAGGAACAGCTTGATCACATGTTATGAAAGCTAGAGAAAAAATGATGAATTCTTGAGTTTTAGTTATCTGATTTAAAATAGATAGTAAAACAAAAGCTATAGTTTGACCACTTAAAATAGAAACAAGAGGTTTAGTTTATTTAGATGAAGTTAGACAAATTCATAAAATGATTATAAAAAAAGCTAAATCTGTTTATGAAAATACTGTTATGGATGTACCAGAAATAGAAGAAAAAGATTTACTGAAAATAATTAAAACTGATTTAGAATCTTATCTACTTCAAAAAATAGATAGAGAACCTATGATTATACCAATAATTACTGAGATTTAATAAAAAAGAATGGATTTTTAAAATCCATTCTTTTTTATTATATTATTATATTTTCCCATCATTCTACTTTTATAATATTTCTATGATTTTCTGGTCTTTTATAATTCCAGGCTTTTTCAAGTAAAAAAGTTTTTATTCAATTATAAGCAAGTTCTAAAGCATAATCCATATTATCTTCAATCATTATTTCTATTCAATTTTCTTTACATAATTCAGATTTAGGAATTACTTTTCAAAATTTTCAAGAATTATTTGCATGATGAATTTTTGAAAATATTTCAGGAAAATATTTTTTTAGCCATAAATCTGTATATTCTCAAAAAAGATGACCATCTCTAGCTGTAACTATATTTAAATTTAATCATTTATTTTTTAATTCTTCAAGTTTCTCTTTAGCTCACTCAATTGGATTTATTTCAAATTTTTCAAAATCATTATAATATATTTCTCTAAAAATTTTTACTGCTTCTTCTTGAGTTTTTAAACTTATTCAAGGTATTTTATAAATATAGTAATCGCTTATATGTTTTTCTTCAAGCAATATATTTCAAATAGTTAATTTATGATATTCTAGTAAATGTCTTATTGTGTAACAAAGAGTTTCATCAAGGTCTACTCAGATTTTAAGAGAATTAATATTTTCTATTATTTTGTTCATTTTTTAATTATTATTTCTTATATTTGCAATTTTATCAATTATTTCTCTCATCAATAATTGAACTTGCCTAGCTATTTTTCTATTTTTTTCTTCTGTTTCTATTGGTTTTACTTTTATAAACTCTATTCCAGCATAAATAGCTCATCAATCTGTTAGAAAGTTATCTCAAATCATTAATGTACTTTTTGTATCCAAAGATAAATTTTCTAAACATTCTTTAAATCATCTTTCATCAGGTTTTGCATATTTAGAGGTAATAACTTTTATTCATAATTTTTCTAAATCTTCATATCTTGAAGTTTTTTTCATATTAGAATAAATTACTATTTTCCATCAATTTTCAAAAATATTTTTAATTATTTTCATATTTTCATCTAATATGTTTCAATGATGAGGTGCTACACACTCATCAATATCAAGAATTATTCATTTTTTTCAATTTTCTTTAAAAAAATCAAAATTTATATCTCAAAATTTATCTACAAATAAAATAGCATTAGTAGCTTCTTTAGAAAGAAAAACTTTTAATGTATGGGAAATTTTATTTAAAGTTAATCATTCTCTAGATTTATCAATCATATTAAAATATTTTTTAAAAATAAGAAATATTTATAATTATTTAGTAAAAAAAGTCAATAAAAAGCCTGTATTTTTACAGGCTTTTTTAAGATTATTCTCAAATATTTTCTTTTTTACTTTTCATAAGAGGAAATAAAACAGT
>JAQVPN010000045.1 GCA_028702055.1 Candidatus Altimarinota bacterium
GTTGCCCTTCATTAGTTTACAACAATTTATTTTGGGTATTTTGGCAAGATTTAGTTTATGGAAATTGTGGGAATTTGCAAATTTTTGGCAAAAGAAAAATCCTACTCCTGCGGAGTAGGATTTTTTAATTATTCTAGCTTTTTTAGTTTATGGAAAAAGCTAGTTTTTCAAATTTAAGTTTTTTATAATTAAATTCCGAGTAATTTAAAATTTAAATCTTCAAATTGTTTAAATGTAACATCATTATTATCTATATAATGTTCTAGAACACTAGATGACATAGTTGGTTCTGATTTAGGTATTTTATTAAGTAAAAGCAAAAAATATAAAAGAGTCATTTTTCAATATTCAACAAAAAATATTCATTCTAAATTATTGTTTAAATTGAAATATGAATCCTTCCTGGAATTATATATTATAAATCTATTATTAATGATAATATAATCAAATTGTTCATTTTTAGGTACTGAATTATTAACATAATAATTTACTATTTTTTCAATTAATAATCTAATATCTTTACTTGCTTTAGTTCCAAATATAAATGTAGGAATTTTTTTAGCATTATTTAAATAATCTGTAGTATGATTTGATTTTAATAAAATTCAATCCCTAATCTTATTTAGTTTTTTTACACTTTGAATTTGTTGTAAAGACCTTATAATCTCTGTTTCACTGCTCATATCAGGTTTTACTTCAATTGCAACATCAACTCAATCTGCAAAAATTATAGAATATTTTTCTTCATTACTAATTGTGTAAGGGTGGCTTGGATTTAGAATAATACAATCTATTGATTGACTTTTTAATCAATATGAATCAATTATATTTCACTTTGCAACTTTAAATGGAAAAGGAAAAAATTTTTCTAAAAACTTTTTCACTACAATTTCTCTTCTGTCAGAAATTTCTTGAGGAGTTCATTCTCACTCAATACTTGCTTTCTCAAATAGATAATTGATTTCTTCTGCTTCAAATTTTAAGATTTCATATAGTTTATCCATTAATTTATTATTAAATTATAAATTATTTCTTTGTTACTCATTTAAAGGGATTTCAATCTTGTTTTACATCCATAAATAATCTAGTTTCAGTATTTATTTTTACCCATTGTTCAGTTTTTGGATTAAAAACTTGTTCTCTATCTTTAACTGCTCAAACTCTGTGTCAGTCTTTTGCTCAATTTTTTGCCATAATTATTTTTATTAAATTATAATTTTTAGAAATCACAACTAGCTTTCAGCTAGTTGTGATTTCAGTTTTATATCTTTGCAATATAATTATTATATCTCTCAGAATTTCTATTATATCAATTAGCTACATTAAATACTTCACTTAATATATTTATTTTAGATATTTCATTTATATCAAATTCTCTCCATCAAGGTATATTTTCATTTGAACTTGAATATCATTTAGTTTGATATAGATCTAATAATATATTTCTTGTTTTAATATGCCTGTAAATAGCATGAGAATTTCATAATCTAGTTCATTCTAATTTATAATCAAATTCAATTACTTTTTTTTCTTTAATAGCTTTTGTTAAAGCTTCTAATGTATTATTCATTTTTGTTTTATATGTTAATTATTTAAAATAAACTTGAAATTCTAAAAAATATCATATAATCTCACTGCTTAAATTGAGAAAAAATACAATATTTTTTTTGTTTTAAAAGCCTTTGGAATTATCTTCAAAGGCTCTTTTTGTAGCTTTTTTCATAAGTTTTATAGTTAAAAAATAGAATATATACATTTATAGAATTTTATACACTTTTGCATAAATTCCTATACTAATTTGTATATAAACTTACTATATTTATTTAAAAAATTATTGCTAACTTTTTTAGAACGATTTTGTTAAAAACTATCATTCGATTGTTAAAAACTTTTTTACAATTTTTTATTAATTCATTTACTAGTTTTATTTTTAATAAAATAGAAATATAAAAAATAAATAAAATCAAAAATTTTATAAAAATTAATAGCTCATCTTAATACTAAAATAACACTAGTTAAGATAATTATAAAAGGAATAAAATATCAAATACTAAAAAAAATTAGTTGTAAATCTCTAGAATCTCATATAAATAACAAAGCTTCAGATAATTTTCAAGAATTATCAAAACTTTCAGCTAATAATTTATATCAATCTATTTTTAGCCATAAAATTAAATATCATATATTTAAAAGCATTCACCAAGAAATATAGTGAATAATTCTATCAAAAAGATTATTTTCATATCTTTCAAAGTTACTTCTAAAGCAATAAGATTTTCAAAGCAATATTTCCACAAAAATATAACCAACTAAAAATATCAAAAGAAAAAAGATGAATCATCAAATAGATAAAATATTTATATTTTCTAATCAAGCCATAATATAAAATTAAAAAATAATATTACTTCCCTTCAACTCGTCAAGTTAATAATAATCATTTATCTATATTTTCTTTTAAATTATTTAATTTATTAGCAATTTTTTCCATTTTTACATCTGGAAATTCTGCAAATCATTTTGAAGTTTGTTCATTGATACAAGAATTAGAAAAATCTAATTTCATAAAACAATTTTGAAATATTCATAAGACAAAAACAGGTGTAATAACGATAGCAATAATTATTATTAGTAATAATCAATTTATATATTTTTTATCCATAAAAAAAATAAATTTAAAAATTAAATACTAAATATTATAAAAAATATACATTAAATTTTCCTTAAATTTTGAAATTATTTTTAATTTGATATTGACAAAAAATATTTTTTCATTATTACATAAATTAGTTATTACTAATAGTATGATAATATGGAATATACAAAATTGTTTTCACAGATAAACGAATTGAGTGAAGAAAATCAAAAGGAATTCAAAGATTTTTCAAATTTAAATAAGATATTGGAAAATAATCCTATTTTTCAATACAATGAGATATATAACTCATATATAGAAATAATATTAAATAATAAAAATTATTTAGATTTTTCTGAATTAGATTATCAAATAAAATATTTAATAGAAGAAAAATGAGTTTCTGTAAATAAAATACTTGAATTTGCTAAAATGAAATTTTGAAAAATCGAAGATATATTGAGTAATTTTTTAAAAGAAAAAGTTTTGTTTTTATCAAATACAGATGACAATAATATTATTGAGAATATAATAAAAGATATTTATAAGAAAAAAACATGAAATATACAATTTCAAATTATATTTACAGATAAAAATAAAACTGACGAAGTAATTTCTATCGCTTTTGATATAAATTGAGATCAAAAAATATTTTTAGATAAACTTAATAAAGCTTTTTCAAAATATGACTTTATGCAACTTATAAACTGAGAAATAAAATGAATTTCAATGTGACTTTATTAAACTTCACTTTTTAAAATTATAAATAATACCCTATGAATACCGAAAGAAGAGATTTTCTTATATCGTTTTGATTATTATGAGCTTCCGCATTAATTCCTTGAAGTTTACTTGCAGATAAAAATTTAGAAGAAACACTTGATGTTAATTCACCAATAGACTGATGAGAAGCTAATTTTTGAATTTTTAAACATGAAAAACCTGAATCTTTAAAAAAAATAGAAACAGTTAAAAATTCCACATTAAAGAAAATCATTGTAACAATTGATGATGGTCCTAGTAAATATACTGTTCCTATAGCGAAAGAACTTGATAGATTATGAATGAAATGAATTTTTTTCTTTCTTTGACAAAATATTAATCATTATCAAAAGGAAGTTTTAGAAATACTTGAAAAATGACATGATATTTGAAATCATAGTTACACACATCCGGAATTCAATAAAATTTCTATAAAAAGAGCTGTTCAGGAAGTAAAAGATACCGATAATTTACTTAGAGAATTATTATCTAAAGCTTGAAAAGATGAAAATAAAGAAATGTTTTTTAGATACCCATATTGAGCGAAAATTTCAAAAAATAATAGTGATGAATTTAATGCTTTCTTGAAACAATTAAAATTGAAAGAAATGTATTGGGATATTGATACAAATGATTGGAGAAAAGAAAAATCAATTGAATCTGTAAAAAATTCTATACTTAAAACTCCTGATAATAAAATTGTACTAGTTCACGACAGAGAAAAAACATTAGAAGTTTTGCAAAAAGTTTAAATATATATATAATGAGAACAATTACTATTTAATTATATTAATATGTTTTGATTTGGAAAATGAATATGTGAATGTAATCTTGATATTTCAAAATTAAGGAGTTGATGAATTAATCAAATATCTAATCAAGGTGATAAATGTAATAAATGTGCTTTAGCTGATGTAAAATGAGGTGTTAAACATAAAACAAGTTGAATAATTTGACGACTTTATGCTGAAGAATTTATGAAAGAATTAATTAAGAAAAAATAAAGAGGAAAATTCCTCTTTATTTTTTCTTAAAAATTAGTAAAATACAAAAAATTTAAACAAATAAATAATAATAATGATTGATATAAAAAACCAAATATTAGATGAGATAATTTTAGAGTGAGTTAAGCTTTCATGACTTAATAAAGAAGAATTTCATAAATTAAAAAATAATGTTTATAAAAATTATGATGTAAAAAAACCATTTGCATCAATAGAATTTATAAGTAGATATAATGAACTTGTAAAAAATTGAACTATTGAGATAAATCCAGAATTTCAAAAACTTATCAGAAAAAGGTGAGTAAGAAGTTTGTCTGGAGTAACTGTAATAAGCTTACTTACAAAATTTTGGTGATGTCCTGGAAAATGTGTTTATTGTCCTACTTTTGATGATTTACCAAAATCTTATATTCCAAATGAACCTGCTGTTCAAAGAGCGCAGTTAAATGAATTTGATCCAATTTTACAAATTCATAATAGACTTAGAGCTCTTGAAGTTACATGACATAAAATAGAAAAAAACGATATCAGAATTATTGGTTGAACTTGGTCTGTTTATCCAAAAGCTTACAGGGAAGATTTTATTAAATGAATTTATGATGCTTTCAATACTTATGATGAAATGAAAGAAAATATAGAAGAGACTGATTTATGATCTGAAAAATTTGCTTCTTTTAAATTAAAAGATTGATTTAAATTAAAATTATCTAATTCATTAGAAGAAGCTAAAAAATTAAATGAAACTTCTCGTTGTAGAGTTATTTGAATAGCTATAGAAACTCGTCCAGATTGGATAAATCTTGAAGAAATTGCAAGACTTAGAAGATATTGAGTAACTAGAGTAGAAATAGGTTATCAAACAACATTTGATGAAATAAATGAAATAAATAAAAGATGACATGGAAATAAAGAAAGTATAGAAGCAACAAAACTTCTAAAAAATGCTTGATTTAAAGTTGTTGCACATATGATGCCAAATTTACTTTGATCTACTCCAAAAAAAGATAAAGAATCTCTAGTCAGAGTTTTTGATGATCAAGCTTTTAGACCTGATGAATTAAAAATTTATCCTATGGTTGTTACTGATAAATCAGAACTTACTGAAATATGGAAAAAATGATGATTTCAACCTTATGATGATGAAACTCTTATAAATTTGACTGCAGATTTAGAAGAAATGATTCCAGAATATGTAAGATTAAATAGAACTTATAGAGATATTCCAGCTTCTGAAATCTTAGCTTGAAGTCATGTAAGTAATTTAAGACAAATTGTAGAAGAAAAAATTAAAAAGAAATGAATTCATTTAGTTGATATAAGACATAGAGAAATAAAAGATAAAGTAAATATACGAGCTAATGCAGTTATGAATATTTTTGATTATAAAGCATCTGATTGAAAAGAATTTTTTATGACTTTCGAAGACAAAGAAGATAGAACAATTTTTTCTTTACTTAGATTAAGATTACCTTGATTAAAAAATAATGAAATCTATTCCCTTCTTCCGGAAATTGCTGGAGCTGCTTTAATTAGAGAAATTCATACATTTGGTGATCAATTAAGTATTTGAGAAGTAGGTAGTACTTTTGGACAACATTTATGATTTTGAAAAAAACTCATAGAAAAAGCCGAAGCTATTGCAATAGAAAATTGATATGAAAAAATGGCTGTAATAGCTTGAGTCTGAGTAAGATGATATTATGAAAAAAGATGATATCATTTAGAGTGAGAATATATGGTAAAAAAATTAAAATAATAAATTGATTTAAAAATAAAGTATATTAAAATTTTACAGTAATTTAATATACTTTATTTTTTATTAATTTTAAATTATGAATAAACAACAAATAAAAGCATTTACTCTTGTAGAACTTATCATTGTTATAACTATTCTAACTATTTTGGCTACTATATGATTTATGTCTTACCAATCATATACTGCTGATGCTAGAGATTCTAGTAGAGTTACTTCTGTAAGAGAAATTTCTAACTGACTTGAAATATCTTTTACTAAAAATTCTAAATATCCTATGCCTGACTCTCCTATTTTAACAGGTTCTATTAACTGATATACTTATTCGTATAAAGGTTTTGTTTGAGATTCTGTTTCTAAAAATCTAAAATTATCTGATACTAAAGATCCTTTATCTAAATCATACTATGTTTATGCTGTTGATGTTAATCAATCAGCTTTTCAATTAGCTACTGTTTTAGAAAACAATTTAGTTTCTAAAAATAATTTTATAAACAATACCTATGCCGCTTGAATTCCTACTGCTAAGGTTTCTGGTAACTATAAATGAGTTATTAAATTTAGTAGTTGAGCTTCTAATCAGGAAACTTGGATTGCTAATATTCCTAGTTTAATTTGGAATAATACTTGAAGTATTAGTTTATTATCTACAAATACTAGGTATGTTGTTAATAATAAATCTAATCTTCCTTATGATTTAAATAATTGAACTGATATTTGATCTAAAGATGCTAATTCTATTATCAAAGAAGTTACTGGTGCTACTTGAACTAGCATTATTGGTGTTAATATTACTGATATTATTAATTGAACTAAAACTATAAGTGAAATTTTTACTGGTACTACTTTAGATAGTTTTAACACTTTTTGAAATTCAAGTTCTTCTTCTCAAACTATTATTTCTAATTTAGAAAAATCTATTATTTGAAATACTTCTAGTCCTGTTGTTGAACAAACAAAAACATTAACTTATTCAATTTTAGATCCATTAAAAAAATGAGCATGAATAACTATTGCTTGAGATAATTTAACAGCAACTAATGCTGATGCTTGGCAATCTGTTGTTTTATCAAAAACAGAAGTTTCATCTGGAAAATGGTATTGGGAAACTGAATGGGTTTCTGGATGAAGTGCAATTATATGAATTACTCCTCCTGGATGATATAATTATAATAGTGATTGGCCTTGATTGCATGTATGATACAGTTATGATTATGGTTGAATAATTCATTCAAAATGAACAAATACAAAAACATGACTTTCAACATTTACTACAGGAGTAATTATCTGAATTGCTTTAGATTTAGATAATAATACCATTCAATTTTTTAAAGATTGAGTAAATCAATGATGAGTAATCTCAATTGAAAATAATACTTATTCTGCTACTTTTTGAGATTGATGAAGTTCTGCAGCATTAACTGTTAAATTTAATTTTTGACAAAATACTTTTGCTCATCCAGAAAATATTCCTACTTGATTTAATAAATGATTATGAACTTTAAATTAAAATAAAAAGCAATTTTTTAAAAAATTGCT
>JAQVPN010000046.1 GCA_028702055.1 Candidatus Altimarinota bacterium
TCTGATATAGAAAATAAAATATCTGCTGCAAGAAGATTTTTCAATTCATCTACTAATGAATTCAATACTTACTTACAAGGATTTCCTACAAATATTTTAGCTGGTATTTTCTGATTTAAAACTGAAACTATGTTTAAAATAGAAAATGAAGCAGAAAGACAAAATGTAAAAGTACAATTTTAATTATAAATAATTCATATAAATAAATTAATTACTCGCAATTTTGCGAGTAATTATGTTTTAATAATTAATTTAATTTTTATGGCGGTTTGATTACAAACATCTATTTGGTCAAATAGATTTAAAACATTATATTTAATCTCTTTATTGCCAATAATTACTTTCTGAGCTATTTTTTTGTGATTTTATTTTTCTTATGGAAAATTAGATAATTTTGTTTTAAGTGAAATATTTAACTCAAGTTTGCTTAGTTTGCCAATAATTGCTATTTGGTTTTTTATAGCAGTTTTATTTCAAAAACAAATAATCTTTTCTTTTTCATGAGCAAAACCTATAACAAGGCAAGAAAATCCAGAAATTTATAATCTAGTAGAAAATCTTTGTATTTCTAGATGACTTTCTGTTCCAAAAATTTGAATACTTGAAGATGATAGTATGAATGCTTTTGCAACTGGTTGGAATCCTAAAAGTTCTTGGATTGTTTTTTCTAGATGACTTCTAAATAAACTTGAAAAATCTGAAATAGAAGCTGTTGCTTGACATGAACTTACTCATATTATAAATTGAGATATAAAAATAATGGTTATTTCTACAGTTTTTATCGGTATAGTTTGAACTATTTGAGAAATTCTTATAAGAACTTGATGAAATAGTGATGAAAAATGAAAAAATCCTTTATTTATAGTATGAATAATTCTTTATATAGTTTCTTTAATTATTTTACCACTTGTAAATTTAGCTGTTTCAAGAAAAAGAGAATTTCTAGCTGATGCATGAAGTGTAGAACTTACAAAAGATAGAGAATCTATGATAAAAGCTTTGCAAAAAATCTCAGGAGATCCAACTATAGAATCTATAGAAAAACAATCTGTTGCTCAAATGTGTATAGAAAATCCATTTAAAAAACAAAATTGATTTATGACTTTCTTTTGAAACTTATTTTCTACTCATCCAAGTATTGAATCAAGAATAGAAATTTTAAGAACTTATTAAAAAAAGATGCTTTAGCATCTTTTTTTAATATTACTAGTTTTTTCTTAAATAAATAATTTCATTATTTTCATTAAATTCTATTATATCAGAAGGTAAAGAAAAGGGAATTTTTTTTATATTTGAAATAAGTTCCAATTTTTTATAATTTTCACCAAATTGTTTTTTAATTTCATCTAAATTATAAGTTTCAGGAAATCCAGAAATATTTGCACTTGTTAAAAATAAATAACCAGTTTTTTTTATAAAATTTGAATTTATTTTATTTGCTACTCTGAAAGAAATTTTACCATATAAATCATAATTTGATATATTTTTATTTATAAAAAAATCTTTATTTTTTGGTTTAAGTAAAACAGAAAAAGGTCTTTTATAATTTTTAAGAAATTTTATTTGTTCTTTTGTTATAAAAGTATTTTTTTCTAAACTTTCAAAATCTGGAAGTATTATGGCAATTAATTTTTGATAATCTCTATTTTTGATATTATATATTTCATTATATCATTCTATATCATTTATATTACAAGCTAATCAAAAGCAAGTATCTGTTGGTATTAAATAAATCATGATGCCTATTTATTATTATTTGTAAAATTTCTTATAAAAAAGTCAATATCTTTTTTTGATTTAGCATTATTTATATGTTATTATAGTTAAAATAATTATTAAAACAAAAATAAATATGTCTGCACCAATAGAAAATACAGATTCTTCGCTTACATCAAATACAAATATTTCTACCGCAACAAATATTGCAGGAAATTCAATTTTTCAAACTGATTTAAGAGTGAAAAATTGCAATATAAATTTAGAAGAATTAAAAAATGAAATTTGAGATTTATTTAAAAATCCAAATCCTATAAATCTTTATTTGAATTCAAATAAAATCAGAGATAAATTTACAGATTTTGTTAATTGTCTTAGTAATACAATAGTTTCTTGATTTTCTTTAGATAATTCTGATTGAATTGTTTATAGTATTTATAAAAATGCAAAATATGATGATATTTGGTCAAATTTCTTAAAAAATTATGTTCATGAATTTAAATATTTTGATTTTCTTACATATCTAAATTTTGTAATAATTTCTGATAATGATAAACAATTTTTGGCAAAATGATTATTGAAATTATATAAATGAGAAAAAAAAGAAAATATAGAAAAAATGCTCAAAGTTTTTTCTTCTAGTTTAGATTTTTCAAAAATAGAAGAATATTATAATTATTTTGATATAAAAGATTTTCATATTGATTTAAAATATCTTGATGAAAATAAAGTTAATTATTTCTTGCAAGAAATTTATTTTGCTCTAGCTCCTTCTAAAAGAGAACTATTTTTAGATATTTTTAATTTAGATAATAAAAATTTTAATCCAAATTTTACTCGTACAGTAAAAATTGTCTGACTTGTTTTAGATGATTATCCTTATAATAAAGAAAATATTTATATTTATATAAATAAAGAAGAAAATAAATCTTTAAAAATGGAAATAGATTCATGGATTCTAAATTATTCTTTAGATAAAAGATGTTTTTATGAAGAAGTTTATAAAATAATTCACAGGGAAAACTGAATAGAAAGAAAACTTTTTTGGAAATATATAAAAATAGAAATAATTAATAAATATTACAAAGAAATAAAAAGTTTATTTTATTTTTATTCGGCTAATAATTTCGCATCAAAAGAGATTTTTAATACTTTTAAATGAAGTATAGATTATTCTAAACTAGAGTCAGATTTAAATTCTTCTATTATAACATCTACTCATTATGCACAAATAAATCAATTAAAAGAATTGAAAAATTTATTAATAGAATTAAATCAAAATATTTTTTCATTTTTCTTGAATCCTATGGTTTATTCTATAATTTCAGAAAGATTAAAAATTCAACAAAAAGATTTATGGAAATTAGAATATTTATTATTTTATATTTTTGCTGATAATTATACTGAATATAAAAATCTTTTTATGTTTTTTAATCAACTTGAAGCTTTTATGAATTCAACTTGAAAAGTTTCAGTTATAGAAAAAATAAAAGTTTCATTTTCTTTGATTTTATTATCAAGTTTAGTAACAGCATTTACTTATTTTTATCTTCCAATTTGAGTATTTTTAGGATTACTTTTCTTACTTATGATAAAATGATTTGAATTTTATTATCCAGATTTATATTTTAGATGAAAAACAAATCTAGGTCTTAAATTTTTTGCTACTTTGATTTTGATTATGAGTTCATATTTTTGGCTTATTTCAGATACAAATAGTAAAGCAGAATTATCTCATGCTATTGATCAAGTTAAACAAGTCTGAATTATGCCATCAGACAAAGCAATCAAAATATGAGTTGAATATGTAAAAGCTTCACTTTTTGATATAAAATAATTTCTAAATAAAATTAAAAAAACAAAGAATAAAATTTAATTTTATTCTTTGTTTTTTTGCATAAAATCAATAAATATAGTAAAATATATATGTTATTGTTTTGATTTAATTATAAAATTTATATAATAGAAAAAAATACTAAAAAATAATAAAAAAATCATGAATTTTACAGGAGTTTTTATATTCTTACTAATATTAGTTTGAATTTATATTTTATTAAAATATTTACAAAGAAAAGAAGATTTCAAAAGAAGTCTTAATTTGTGTTTCTTAAAGGTTACTATGCCTAAAAAAGATAGTGATTTAGATGAAAAAAAAGAAACTCAAAAAGATTTTAAAGAAACTATTTCTATAATGGAACAACTACTTTCAAGTTTGAAAAGTATTTATTCTAAAAAATTGAAAAATAAATTTTTGTGACAAGATTATATAAGTTTTGAATATGTTACTATAAATTGAGAAATTTATTTTTATGTTGTTTGTCCTAGATATTATAAAGAATTGATAGAAAAACAAATAAATTGATTTTATAATGATGCAATCATAGAAGAAACTCCAGAAATAGATATTTTTAAATGAAAAAAATTTTATGAAAGTACATATTTACACTTAAAAAAACCTTATTTTTATCCAATAAAAACTTATCAAAAACTTGAATCAGATCCTATAAATAATATAACTTGAGCTTTTTCAAATTTAAAAGAAGATGAATCTCGAGTTGTACAAATTTTGCTAAAACCAGTATCGGATGATTGGCAAGGAGAATGTGAAAAAACATCATCAAAAATTATGGAATGAAAAAAAGAAACTTTTTCTTACAATCCTATAAAAATGTTTGTTTTTTTTGTGAATATGCTTGTTAGTTATGATGAAAAAGATAAATCACCAAATTCTAAAAAAACTTCAGCCCTTACTCAAGAAAGGGCAAAAGTAGTTGATGAAAAATGAGAAAAATCAGGTTATCAAATAGTTATAAGAGCTATATCTACAGGAAATGATAGTCATATGACAAAAACAAATTTAAAAAATATTATTTCATGATTTTCTCAATTTTCTTATCCAGATTTTAATAAATTTACATATACAATTCATCATAATTCTAAAACTTTGATAAGAAATTATATTTTTAGATATTTCAAAAAACCAGCTTATTTAATATGAGATAGAGAAATTTTAAATACTGAAGAAATAGCTTCTATATTTCATTTTCCACATATAAAATATAATAAAACTCCAGAAATAAAATGGCAAAACTTTAAAATAACTAAAGCTCCAACAGATATTCCGAAAGAGTGATTATTACTTTGATATAATGTTTATAGATGAGTGAAAAAAGAAATTAGAATGCGAAATGAAGATAGATTCAGACACTTTTATGTTATTTGACAGACTGGTACCTGAAAATCTAGTATTTTGCAAGTTATGGCTAGGCAAGATTTAAGAGAATGAAGATGAATAGCTGTTATGGATCCACATGGAGATTTGGTAAGAGATTTAATTCCATTTATTCCTAGAGAAAGAGCAGATGATGTAATTATTTTTGATCCATCAGATGTTTCTAGACCTATGTGATTAAATTTACTTGAAGTAGCAAATGAGGATGAAATGGATTTAGTTGCTATGGATGCAATGAATATAATGATTAAATTATTTTGAAATGAAATATTTTGACCAAGACTTCAAGATTATTTCAGAAACTGAGTTTTAACTCTTATGGCTTATCCTCAAGGTTGAGCTATAACAGATATAGTTAGACTTTTTACAGATGATGAATTTCAAAAAGACAGAGTAAGACATTTAAAAAATCCTATAGTAAAAGCATGGTGGGAAAAGACATTTGCTTCTATGTGAGATAGAGAAAAACAAGAAATGATACCATATTTTGCTGCAAAGTTTGGTTGATTTATAACAAATTCTATGATGAGAAACATTATAGGACAAACAAAATCAAGTTTTGATGTACTTGATGTTATGCAAAAATGACAAATTTTACTTATTAATTTGAGTAAATGAGCTCTTTGAGATATAAATTCTCAACTTCTTTGAATGGTGCTTGTTTCAAAAATACAAATGGCAGCTATGAGAAGAGATAAAATACCAAAAGAACAAAGAACTGATTTCTATCTTTATATAGATGAGTTTCAAAATTATGTTACTGATTCTATAGAATCGATACTTTCAGAAGCCAGAAAATATAGACTTAGTTTAAATGTTGCGCATCAATATTTATGACAATTAGAAAAATCAGATGCTTTAACTAAATCATCAACAAATCTTAAACAAGCAATTTTTTGAAATGTATGAAGTGTTATGAGTTATAAAATATGACCAGAAGATGCTGAATTTATGGAAAAAGTTTTTGCTCCAACATTTTCAGGACAAGATTTGGTAAATATGGATAAATTTAAATCTGTTATGAAACTGGCAGTAGATAATCAACCAACTATTCCATTCTCTATAATTCCAGTAAATCCATATCTAGAATCCGGAGATCCAAAACTTGCAAAAGCTTTTATTGAATTATCAAAATTAAAATATGGTAGAGATAAAGAATTTGTTTCTAAAGAAATAGAATATAGAATAGGAGTTTAAAAAAAAACTGTTTCCAAATTTGGAAATAGTTTTTTTTAAAACTACTTCAAGAATAAGCTTCAATTGGCTCAAGATCAACACCACACTCAAGGAAAAATACCAAATCATAATCTACAATTAGCTGATTCTCGATCAGAATAAGTAAAAGCATTTCAAGATATTTCTCAAGCATAAACTCATACTCACACTTGATAATTATTTAATCAAATATGAGCTGGGTCATAGTAAGGTCAGTACCAAGTTGTTCAAGAATAATTTGGCTTTACTTTATTAGCTACTTGTCTAATAGATGAAAATGAATCAGATGTATCAAAATATACACTTACTGAAAACCCATCATTATTAGCTCTATATATAGTTTTTTGGATACTATTTATTATAGAATCCGAAAATTTTCAAGATGTTGTTTGTAATGGATTATTAATCGTTCAAACAGCATTACTATTTCTATGATCATAAGTTCAAGCAATTCATCTAACAACTAAAGTCCACCCACCTCAATCATTAGTCATATCACAATAAACTTGAAAAGGAGATATTGTAACGGTTGCTCAATCTGGATCTATCCAATAAGTTCAATCAATTGAACTAGGTATTTTTATTTTTATATCATTACAACTACTTCAAGGATTACTACTTGTTTTTCATATTGGTTCACATACATTTGATACATTTGTATAATTTGTATTACATTTATAATTACAACTTGTTGTACTAGCAGTAGTGTTATATGTAGTTGTACTATTAGCTGGAACCCAAGCACTTCAATTCCATGTTTGTGTATATGAACTTACTGTATTCCATATTGCATTACTTGGTAATCAAGAACAAGTATAAGTTTGAGAGTTTGCTGAACAAGTTCCAGCAACAGAAGAATTATTATTAATAGAACTAGGTCAGTTAGTAGAAACAGAACAAGTATAATTAGTTCTAGATATAGTTAAATTATTACAATTTGTTCAATAATTAGCAGTAACAGAGAAATTTCAACTAGTATCAGCAGTTGTTGTTTTTCAACAAATATTTACAGTAGCTCAGTTTCAATTTGTTATTGTTCAAGTTATAGTAAATTGATTTATTATACAAGCTCGTGAACTACTAGATCAAGCTGGAGAAGAATATCAAGCAGAACAAGGATATTTAATTCATCAAATACAATAATTATTAGCTTCACATTGAGTTTGTCATGTATGAGCTACATTTCATACTGGTGTAGAATAATATCAAGTACTCACATTTTTACAAGATGTTTGTCATGTTATATCTTGATATTTATCATTAGCACTACAAGCTGTTTGACTTGTTAATCAACTTGTAGATACATAATTTCAAATACTTGCAGCATTACATAGATTTGTATTATAGTAATATCAAGCCTGACATAT
>JAQVPN010000047.1 GCA_028702055.1 Candidatus Altimarinota bacterium
TAATTATTCCAAATAAAGCAATTCTATCAGATATGCTTGTTGCTTGAGTTTATAAAATAGAAGAACAAGCAGAAAAATGTATTTGAGATACAAAATGTGTTTCATCTAAAATGAAAATAGCTAAATTTACAAATATAAAAATAATTAAACAAAATGACAATTTTTCTTTAATTGAATGATTAAATATTTGAGATGAAATAATAACAGACTGAAAAGAAAATATAAGTGATTGAGAAATTTTGGAATAAAAAAATCCCATACTCTTTAAAAAAAGAGCTGGGATTTAAAGAAAGATGAATTTTTGCATGTTTTTACTTTGGAATATGCATATAAAAATTTACATATGTACAAATAAAAACAGTTGAACCAGCAACTATATAATCCAAAAGAAAACAAATTGTTTTCATAAAGCTTATAGAAGAATTAATAAATTCTTTCATCCTTTTTCCTCCTTTTGTAAACCTTTGATTTTAGCTTTCGCTAGATTTACTTTCTAATTTATAACTATGTTTTCTAAATTTGCAAATTTCTTTATACAGAATTCTAAACTTACTTTTGTATTAGTTCTTATAACACTTATTTCTTGAGTTTGAAGTTATGCAATTATATCTAAACAATATAATCCTAGTATAGTTGTGCCTGCTTTTTCTATAATAGTACAAGCTCCAAGTTTGTCATCTGAAGAAGTAAAAAAACTTATAACAGATGAACTTGAAAATAAAATCATGGAACTTGAATGAATTGATGAAACTTATTGAGTTTCTGGTGATAATTATTCTTGAGTAATGGTTAAATTTAAAGTTTGAATTGATAAAGAAAAAGCAAAAATAAGATTACAACAAAAATTACAAGAAAATCTGGATTTAAAACCTATTTGAGTTTTTTCTCCTATAATAAAAGCTATAGATCCAGATGAGCTTTCTCAAATAACTTATGCTATAAGCTACAATTGAAATGATTTATCTGATGAAGATCAAACTATTTATCTTCGTCAAATAGCAAACATTATAAAAAATAAATTAAAAATTATAGAAAATATAACTACTTTTGATATAGTTTGATGAACTAAAAAAAATATAGTTATAGATTTAGATTTAGCAAAAATAGAAGCTAAAAATACAGATATAATGCAAGTTTATGATATAATCAAAAAAAATAATTTAAGTCTTCCTGCTTGAAATATAAATCTAGAAAATTGAGAAAGAATTTCTCTAGAAACTATATGAAAAATTGATAATATTGAAAAACTCAAAAAAATAGTTATTTCTCAAAATTGAGATTCAATATTATATTTATGAGATATAGCTCAAATAAGATATTGAGAAAAATATATAAATTCTTATTCAAAATATTCAAATAAAAAGAATTTATGAAAAAACACAGTTTTTTTATGAATATGAAAACAAATTTGAACAAACTCAGTTGTTGTAACAAAATCTATAGAAGAAAAAATGACTGAGATTATAAAAAGTCTTCCAAAAAATATAGAAATTTCAAAAATACAAGATGAATGAGAAAATGCACGAGAAGCTACATGACATCTTATAAAAGACTTGATCGAATCTATAATAATAGTTGTTTTAATTTTGATAATTTTTTTATGATTTAAAAATGCTTTAAATACGGCAACATCTATTCCATTAATACTTTCTTTGGTTTTTTTATACTCTTATATAGTTTGATATAATATAAATAGAATTTCTCTTTTTGCATTAATTCTTGTTATATGAATGCTTGTTGACGATTCTATAGTGGTTGTAGAAAATATTCATAGACATCTTGAAGATAGAATAAATACCTGAAAAACAAAATTAGAAGCTATTTTACAATCAGTAAACGAAGTGTGACCTTGAGTTATTTTATCAACAATTACAAAAGTATTATCTTTTGCTTGAATGTTTGCTGTTACATGAATGATGTGAGAATATATGTGACCAATTCCAAAATTTGCAATTGTAGCTTTGCTTTTATCTATAATAATAGCATTTTCTATAAATCCTTGGGTTTCATATATGATGACAAAAGAGGTTTCAGAAGAAGATAGAAATAAACATAATCTAAAGAAAAAATCAAAATATGATATAAGAATTATTTATCTAAAAATAATGTGATTTTTTATAAATTCAAAAGAATCATATAAAAAAAGAAGAAAAATTTTTAAAATAATATTTTGGACAACTTTGATTTCTGTAATATTTTTTCCAATTTATTCTTGAATTTTTAAGGCAAGAATGCTTCCTAAATCAAATCAAAATCAAGTTTATCTTTGGGTTGATTGAATAAGATGAACTAATGCTTGAGAAATGCTTAAAATAGAAAATGATATAGAAAATTTTTTCTTAAAAAACAATAATTTAGATAAAAAATTAAATATAGTTTCTTCAGTTTCTTCAACTATTTGAACTCCTTTTGTTTGAGATTTTGCAAATTTATTTAGATGAGGGAATTCTAGAACTGAAGAATATCAAATTTCATCTAGAATAAATTTAATATCAAAAGAAGAAAATGAAGATAGAATAAAATCTGAAGAATTTAGCATAAAAATAAGACCAATTTTAAGAGATTATTTACTTAAAAAATATCCAGATTTAAATATAAGATTACTTGAAGATCCTCCAGGACCTCCAGTAAGAGCGACTTTTATGATGAAATTAAAAACAGAATCTGATAATATTTCACTAAATAACTTTACAAAAAAAGTATATAATGAAGTAAATAAAATAGCTTGAGAATTTAAACTTGTTGATTATGGAACTTCCCTTTCTACAACATATAAAAAAATAAATATAGTTCTTGATCATGAATCCGTTTCTAGAGCATGATTATCTGTAGAACAAGTTGCAAATACTTTAGCTATTGCAAAATCATCTGTAATAATAAATCTAATAAAAGATTCTTCTTCTCTTGAAGCTACAAATATAGTTTTATGAGTAGATAATAATTCATCTAATACAACAGATTTATTAAAAAATATAAGCTTCACAAATCCTGAATGAAAAAAAATATTTTTATCAAGTATTGCTAAAATAGAATATAGTTTTGTAAATCCTGAAATAAATACTGACAAAAGACAAGAGTCTAATTATGTTTATGCCGAAATGTGAGATAATTCTGTTATTTATCCAGTTATAAAACTGTATTCTATATTACAAAGTAAAGAATTTTTATGAAATGATTTTAAATTTTTAAGTTGGGATTTTTATTGACTTCATTATGAATGATTAAAAGATTGAAAAAAATATGATATAGAATGGGATTGAGAGTGGAAACTTACAATGGATACTTTTAGAGATTTATGAACAGCTATGATTATAGCAATACGAGCAATATATTTTTTAATTGTATGACAATTTAGAAGTTTTGCTGTTGCCTGAATTATAATGTTACCATTTTTACTTTGATTTTTTGGTATATTTCCTGGTTTTTCATTACTTTATTTATTTAAAAATGAGTATTTTAATGCAACAAGTATGATTTGAATAATAAGTCTTGCTTGAATAGTTGTTTGAAATGCTATACTTTTAATTGATTATATAGATATTTTAAAATCTAGATGACGGACTATAGAAAAAGCAATAATAGAAGCTTGATATATCAGATTTATGCCAATTATGTTGACTTCTATTTCTGCTATATTTTGAGCAATAAAAATAACACGAGATCCTGTATGGAGTTGACTTGCTCGGAGTATAGTTTGGTGACTTTCATCAAGTGCAATCTTAACATTAATAGCAATTCCAATATTTTTTTATGATAGTCAAAAAGAAAATTGGAAATAAATTTGAAAAAATATATTAATATTCTACAATAAGCAAAAGTTATTAATTATTAATTAATTTTAGTGTGATTGCAATATTAGTTATTCCAGTAATGGTTTTTGTTTTAACAAGTTTATGAGTTTTGACTAGCATTTTAGTAAATACATATTTAATTCCTTTCTTTTGATTATGACGAGAAAATAATATAAATATTTTAACATGAGTAATTATAGTATTTATATTATTTATACTAAGTTATATAATATTTTGAAAAAATTTAGAAAGTGAAAAATTTAAAAAATTTAGAAAGAAAAGTAAAAATAGAGCATAATTTGCTCTATTTTTGTTTATAATTAAGAATCTTGTATTTAGATTTTATCCATTCATAACCAAGACTTCTTAATTTTGCATAAAATTTCATTGTTATTTCTGACTTTTCACAATCTAACTCAAGGTACAAAATGTGACCGCCTTTTGATTGTGATTTAATTAGAAAAGACTGCATTTTGTCTCCTTTCTTGTGTTTTTATTTTTTTATAAAATAACTAAAAAATGCAAAATGTAAAATTTTTTGTAGAAGAATTTACATTTTGCATTTTTTAGCAAAAAGATTAAAATAAAACTAAATATTTTTCTAAAGAAAAAAAACATGTATAAATGTAGCGAATGTTCTTATGAAACCATAAAATGGGCTGGACAATGTCCAAATTGTAAACAATGGAATACAATGATAGAACAAGAAGAAATAAAAGACGATAAAAGAAATTGAACAAAATCTGGAACTAAATGAAATAAAATAGAACTTGCTAAAATAAGTAAAACAACATTATTTGAAAATAGAATTATTACAAAATCTAATGAATTTAATAATTTACTAGGAAATTGAATAGTTGAATGAAGTGTAACTTTATTATCATGAGAACCTTGAATTGGTAAATCAACTCTTTCTCTTCAATTAGCAAATTGGATAATAGACAGAAATATTATTTATGTTTCTTGAGAAGAAACTATATGACAATTGACTTCTAGAGCTGCAAGGCTAGGAATAAAATGAGAAAATATAAGTATTTTGCGAGAAAATAATTTTGAAAATATATCTGAAACTTTGAAAGATTATAAAACAAGTATAGTTATAATAGATTCAATAAGTGTAATTAGCTCAAATAATATTCCTTGAAGTGCTGGTTCTATAAATCAAGTTAGATATATAACAGAACAGCTTATAGATTTTGCAAAAAAAACAAATACTACAATTTTTATAATTTGACATGTTACAAAAGATTGAAATATAGGATGACCAAAAACTTTGGAACACATGGTTGATACTGTTTTACTTTTTGAATGAGATAGATTTGATAATATAAGAATTTTAAGAAGTTTAAAAAACAGATTTTGAAATACAAATGAAATAGCGATTTTTAAAATGTGAGAAACTGGTTTATCTGATTTACGAGATCCGAGTTTAGAATTTATATCATCTGATAAAGAAGATAGTTTAGGTTCTTCTCTAAGTATGACAGTTGAGTGAACTAGAGCTTTTTTAATTGAAACTGAAAGTTTAATTACATATACAAAATTTGGATATCCAAAAAGAAATTGTAGATGAATAAATCAATCAAAACTTGATATGATAATTGCTGTTTTAAGCAAATACACAAAAATAAATCTGGATTCATATGATGTTTATGTAAATATAGTCAGATGATTAAAAATAGATGAACCTGGTATAGATTTATCAATTCGAGCATCAATAATTTCAAGTAAAACAAATAAAGCAATTCCAAAAAGTAGTGTTTTTATCTGAGAAATTTCTCTAACTGGGAAAATAACAAATGTTATAAATATAGAAAAAAGAATTAAAGAAGCAAAAAAATATAATTTTGAAAAAATTTATGTTCCATCATCTTCAAGTGAAAAAGAATCTAATCAAATCATAAAATTAAAAAATATAGAAGATTTAGTAAAAGTAATAGTTTAAAATATGCAAAAAGAAAGAAACTTATCACTTGATTTATTTAGAACTATATGACTTTTATGTATAGTTTTAGCTCATGTTAATCCACCTGATTTCCTTTTTCAAATAAGAAATTTTGATGTTCCTTTTATGGTAATAATTTCTGGTTATCTTTATGCAAATTTAGATATGAAAAAATCAGATGAAAATTTTTGGTCATATGTAAAAAAAAGATTTATAAGACTAATTTTACCAGTTTGGATTTTTTTGAGTTTATTTTTTTGATATTTTTGGTGACTTTCACATTTTACTTGAATGATTTTTCCTTTTTCTTTTAGAGAAATATTGGGAAGTTTCTTACTTTGGGATGGAATTTGATATGTTTGGATAATAAGAATATTTTTTATTATCGCTTTAATTTGACCTATATCAGTAAAATTATTAAATAAAAGTAAACATAAATATAAACTATTAATTTTTTTATATCTGGCTTATGAACTTTTATGGTATTTATTTTCAAAATCAAATATAGATTGAAATTCAAAAGAATTTTTAAGAGAATCTATTTTTTATGTAATTCCCTACTTGTTATTATTTTTTTATGGTAGAATGATTTCAAGAACAAAGAAAATTTGAGTAGAAATTATAGCTTATTTAACATTTGCTATAATTGTAGCTTGAGAAATATATTCATATAATCAAACTTGAAATATTATGAATATACAAGCCTATAAATATCCACCTAGATTTTTTTATCTGGTTTATGCTATTTTTATGTCTAGTATGATTTTTCTATATATAGAAGAATTTAAAAATATTAAAAATAAAAAAGCTCTAAAATTCATAAAATTTTTTGGTTCATCAACTATGTGGATTTATCTTTGGCATATTCCTGTAGTTTATTATTTTCAAAATAATTTTACTGATACTTATTATTTAACAAAATATATAATTGTTTTATTTATAGCAAGTTTAATAACATTTATTCAACAAACACTTTTTATTTTTTTTACAAAAAAAATAAAAAGTGTTCAAAAGCAGAAGTTTATAAAATCCGTATTTTTAAGTTAAAATAAACTCCAAAAATTTGGAGTTTATTTATTATTTATTAGTTTAATCATTTCTAAATATTTTTCTATAGATAAATCTTCAGGTCTAATTTTTTTATCAAATCATAATTTATCAAATATTTCCTCTAAAATAGAAATTTCATATTTTGAAGATAAATTTTTTATAAGCATTTTTCTAGGTTCCTTAAAAGCAATTTTTATAAAATCTAGAAATTTTTCGTCATCTATTTCATTATATTTATTATGTAAAACAAATTTTAAAACTACTGAATCTACTTTTGGAGCAGGTTTAAAATCTGTATTTTTAACATCTGTAACTTTTGAAACTTCTCGTTTTTTTTGTATATATAAACTTAAAACTGATGATTTATTTTTTTTGTGAATAATTTTTTCTCATACCTCTTTTTGCATAAGAATAATCATAGCTTCTGGCTTATTTGCAGTATCATATAAAAATCTTTTTAAAATTGGAGATGTTATATAATAAGGAATATTTGCTATAATAAAATAATTTAAAAAATTAGGTTCATACTTCAAAACATCTATATTAACTATTTCAAAATTAGTATTTCAAATTATTAACTCTTTATTTTCTATCCTTTTATTTAAAATTTCTATCATATCACGATCAAGTTCAACTAAAGTTAAACTTGTTGGTTTTTCATCAAGTAAATATGATGTTAAAGCTCAATATCATGGTCATAT
>JAQVPN010000048.1 GCA_028702055.1 Candidatus Altimarinota bacterium
CAGGTCAATCTTCTGATAAAACTTCATAAGCAGGTGTTTTAAAATATTCTGCTTGTGCAAATTCTTGTATCATAGATTTATAATCTTTAAATAATCTATTTTCAAGTATATCTTCTAATGTAGAATTAACATATTTTAGAATAAATTCTTTTACTTGGGCATATCAAATATCTAAATAAATAGCTCAAATAAATGATTCAAAACAGTTAGCAAGTAAATAATCATTTTCTCTTCATCCTCATAAATGTTCTCATTTTCATAAAAACAAATATTCTTGAAAATTTAGAGATTTTGAAACTTTTGCCAAATTTCTACCTCTTACCAAAGCTGATCTTATATCAGTTAGTTCTCATTCTGGTTTAGAAGGAAAATCAGAATAAAGTTTTTCTGTAATAACTAATTCTAAAACAGCATCTCATAAAAATTCTAATCTTTCATTATGCTCTCAAATATCAGGTTTTTCATTTATAATTGAACGATGAATAAAAGCTTGAACATAATTTTCTATATCAGAAAACTCTATTCATAAATTTAAAACTAATTCAGAATATTTATTTCTATAAAATTCATTTTTGATTATTTTTTCTGAAACTACCATAAATTAAATAGATTTAAAAAATGAAAAATTTATTTCTGGTTTTTTATTTTGTATATCATATTTTACTGATTCTAAATTTTCAACTATTGAATCAAGTACTCAATTAACAAATTTAGAACTTGAGTTATCTCAATAAATTTTTGCTAATTCTATAGCTTCATTAATAGATACATTTGGTGGAATTTCTTCACTTAAATAAAACATTTCTCGTGTAGCTATAAATACTGGAAATACATTTTCACGAGCCATGTTTGCTATTTCAAATTTGGGAGCAAATCTTTTTATTATAGAAATAAGAGTTGCCTCATTTTCTATGATTGCTTTATACATATCATCAACATAATTCATATCCAAATCAGTTTCAAAAACTCATTCAAAAAAAGAGGAAATTAACTCCTCTTTATCTAATTCTCAATATGTTCTAGCATAAAGCATTTGGAATAAAAATTTTCTTGTTCTATGACGAGAAATTTTTGACATAAAAGAAAAAATTAAAAATCTAAAAAATTGTTTACTAAAAAATAATTATATTCTAGTAACTTTTTTATTTTTAGTTCTAACATTTATTACTTTTCTTCCTTTATACATACCAGTTATAGGAGAAGCAAAATGAGATAAAGCAATAGCTTCTCAATTTTCATATTGTAATTGAACTCTATTTTGTAATTTTCTAGCAGTTAATTTTATCCAGTTACTAGTTCTTGTTCTAGATCTAGATTTAGACATTTTTTTAGTAGGTGAAAAAGTCATGTTTTTCTAAATTATTAAGTTAAATTATTTTTTTAAAATACGGACAGGATTATATTTTTTTTTATTTAAAAATCAAGTTTTTCTTCTAAATTTGATTTTTCTCTTTGCAAAGCTATAATAAAATAAATATTTTTATAATTTTAAAGTATGGAAAAACTATATGAAATAATGAAAAATTATTCTATAAATGATGCTATAGAACAAGAAAAAAATGATTTACAATTTGTGGCTTTAAAAGAACTTTTTCAAAATATAAAAAATAAAGAAGTTTATCTTTTTTTAGTTTTATCAAATGCTTTAATAACTTATCAACTTTCAGGAAAAGGAGAAGCTTATTGGAAAGAATTCAGTGAATATTTTCAAAAATTAGAAAATTTGAACTTAAAAAATTTAATAGAAGAAGAAATAAAATTTATAAGTAATTCCAAAAATAATAAAAGACTTCTTGATGTAAAAATTCTAAGATTACATAAAATAGAAAACTTTATAAATGATTTCCAAGAAAAAAAAGAATTTTATTATGAAAATATGGAAATTTTAAGAAATGAATTAGCAAATTTAATGAATCAAAAAAAAGATGCAAAAACTATAGTTTTTGCAGTAAAAATGTTTTCTTATGCAGCAAGAAATTATTTTGATAAAATTATATTATTCTCTTCTAGTATAGAGATTCCTATAGATTCCAGATTAGAAAATATTTTTGCTTTATATAATATAGATAAAGATATGAAAATATCCGATTTTTATAAAATTTTATCAAAAAGACTTGATATTCCTGCTCTTCATCTAGATGCTTTAATTTGGTGTAATTATAATGAATTAATAAAAAAATAGTGAAAATTTTCACTATTTTTTTATTAATTCTTAACATTTATAGAAGCTAATCAATTTTGATATTTTTCATCTTTAGCTTTTATATTAAATCAAATTAAATTTTCTTGGTTAAGAAATTTTTTCGCTATATTTAATCAAATAAAATTTCACTGGGCATCTACATTATTTGCTATATTTAATCAAATAATATTTGCTTGAAAAAAAGCTTTTTTAGCAATATTTAAAATTCAATATTGTGTTCAATCATTTTTATTTATATTATCTGCTTTATTAATTAATCAAATTTGTTTTTCTGCTTTCTTTGCAATATTTAAAATTCAATATTGATTTTTAGTTACAAAATCTATATTTATTCCCAATAATTTAGTTACTTTTCCTGCATAAATTCATGTTAAAATTTTAGTTTTTTCTGCTCAAGAAATACTTCATTTTCGTTCTAGTTTATTTAAAACAGCTTTTTGGTATGATAAATCTCATACATTTCAATACTTTTTCCCCATAATTATTTATTAAAAAATTAAAAATTTTATTTAAAATATTACATTTCATCAGCAAAATAATTTATATAATCTTCTTCATTAATTATTCATTTATCTTTTAATCTATCAGCATAAGTTTTCATAGAAACCATTCATTCTTGACTTCACATTTCTATAGAATTGGGTATTTGAGCAAAATCTCATTGTCTTATAAGATTTTTTATACCTGAAGTCATAAACATAAGTTCAAATATACCTTGTCTTCCATCTTTATTTGGTGTAGGAATAAGTCTTTGAGACAAAACTCAAAAAAGTGTATCAGCTAATTTATACCTAACAGAATGTTGTAATTCAGGATGGAAAAAATTTACGATTCTTGTTATAGTTTGAACTGAACCTGAAGTGTGTAAAGTTGATATAACTAAATGTCATGTTTCAGCTAATTCCATAGCTGCTTCAACTGTTTCTCTATCTCTCATTTCTCATACCATTACTATATCTGGATCTTCTCTCATTGCAGCCCTTAAAGCAGAATCAAATCAATGAGTATCTTTTCATATTTCCCTTTGTGAAAAAATACAATTTTCATCTTTAAATATAAATTCAACTGGGTCTTCAATAGTTATAATATGTTCTCTTCTTGATTTATTTATAGCATCTAATATAGAAACCATAGATGTTGATTTACCTGAACCAGTTGGTCAAGTTACAAGTATAAGTCATTGCTTAGCTTTTGTAAATTTTTCTACTCCAGCCGGAAGTCATAATTCTTCAATAGTTTTAGGTTTTGAAGCAATTCTTCTCATAACAAAAGCAATTCTTCATAATTTAAAAAAAGCATTTACTCTGAAAGGAGTTCAATCTGTATATATATATGCGAAATCAAAATCTTTTCAATCTAAAAATGATTTGACAACAGCTTTATCATCTTTTAAAAGTTCTAAAAGAATTTGATTAATTTTTTGTTTATCAATTATTCAAGCTCGTGGAAGTTTTCACAAATTTCAATTTATTCTAAATCATAAAGCTTCTCACTCAGTAATATGAATATCAGAAGCATTATTTTTAATAGCATATTCAAGTATAGGTGAAATAATTAGATTTGCCATATATATTATGTTTGTTTTACAAATTAAAATTACGAATTACGATATGATTATTATATTTCAAAAAACATTATATATCAAATCATAATTCGTAAAATAAAAATTATTTAATTAAGCTGCTTTTTTAGATATTTCTTTTTTAATATTTTTATTATTTATAACTTCTCCCATTTTCATAGATTGAAGAGCTGTAATATTATTTACTATTTGTTCATCTTCTGATTCAAGTCATTTAACTTCTCATTGTAATTCTTTTACTTGAGATTTTAAAGCTTCAATTTGTTTGTTTAAATCATCGATTGTAGAAGTTTTATCAGTTTTTAAAGCTCAAAGATTTGTTTTTCTAAGTTCTAATTTAGAAATAGTTTCTTCAAGTATAGCATTTAAATCTCAAACAGTATTTGTCATACTTTCAGTTACTTGAGAAGAATAAATTTCTTCTTTTATTTCTGAAACAATAGGAGTTTCAAAAGAAAAATTATTTATTTCATCATTGGCTTCTTCTTTTGCTTCCTCCATAACGTCTTCTGTTTTAACTAAAGGAATATCAAAAGAAAAATCATTAGTTTCTGTTTCTAAAGATGTAGTATCTTTTATTTCTTCTTTACTTTCTGAAGTAGTAGAAAAAGAACTAAAAAAATCTATAGAAGAATCTTTTTCTTCTACTTTAGTTTCTTCAAAAGAAATAATAGAATCTTCTGTTTTAGCTTCTTCCACAGGAGTATCAAAAAATAAAAAATCGCTATCAGTTTTTACTTCATCATTTATGATAAGTAAGTCATCAGTATTTTGTGTAGTTGTCATAAAAAAATTATTTAAAATATTAAAACAATTAAATTTTAACATAATTTCTTTTTATTTGCAAAAATTTGAAATATAAAAAAAATATATATAATAGTTCAGCCTTAAATTTTAATATATAAAATAATAAATATGGATTTTTCAAAAGCCTGAGAAATGATGAAATTGCAACAAGAAGCAATGAAAGTAAAAAAAGAATTAGAAAATACAATTATTGAAGCTGAAGTAAATGGTCTAGTTATAAGTGTTAATTGAGAAATGAAAGTTGAAAAAGTAGATTTTGAAACTTTAGAACTTATTCCTGGATTAAATCAAGCTCAAAAAGAAGCTTTGGAAAAAGCTATTATGGAAGCTGTAAACAAATGAGTAAAAAAATCTCAAGAAGTTGCTGCTTCAAAAATGCAATGAGTTATGAGTGCTATGTGAATGAATTTTCCAGCTGGATGACTTCCTATGTAATGAAAAAAACAATAAAAAAAAAGATTTCAATTTGAAATCTTTTTTTATTATAGAATAAAGGAAAGAAAAATCTTTCCTTTATTATTTTATTATTCTTTTTCTTCTCTACATGGGTTTGAGATTATATTTTCAAAAACTCTTCTAGAAGCATCAAAACAACTTCAAAATACACATATTTGTGAATAATCATAATCATATTTAGGATACACATAATATTTTGTTCCATATATATATATATATATATAAGTGATTCTAATTTAAATCAAAATATATATGGAACTTTAGTTTCATCTTTTAAATTAGCAATATCATAACAATTTTTTATTGGTTTAATATTAGATTTGTATATTTCATTAAATCCCTTAAGATTATAAAATCGTTTATCACTTATTTTTAAATCTTTCAATATTATCTTTACTTTCTCTAATTGTTTAAAATTATACATATCAACATATATATTATATGATTCATTTATAAAAAATAATCATATTAATAGTAAAATTAAATACTTAATATATTTTTGTTTTAATATGTGCTTAATTTTTTCTTTCATAATTTATTACTTATGTTTTAAATTATCTAACTTTTCCTTTATTTCTTTTAGTTTATATCACTTTATAATATCAAAATCTTTGTTTATATAATCAAATCAATTTTTTACTTCTAATTCATAATATCAACTTTCTGGTTTAGTAACCTTATTCATAAGATTATCATTTACTATTTCTAGTCTGTATTTTCAAGCTTCTAGATTATCGTTATTACTGTATAGAACAATAACTAATCCTCGCAAGGATTAGTTATTGTATAGTCAAAAAAATTATAATTTATATCGTCTTTACAATCTTTACTTCATCAACAAATATAATGATGAAGTAAATCATACTTTGGATATGCATAATTTTCTCAGAAATACATAAAAATATATATTTTTGATTCTAACTTAAATCAAAATATATATTTTTCATCTCAATTATCATTACTTATATAATAACAATTTTTTATTGGTTCTATATTTGTTTTATATATTTTATTAAAATTTTTAAGTGTATAGAATTTCTTAGAATTATTAGTAGAATTATCTAATATTTCCTTAACTTTTTCTGACTGCTGAAAATTATATCTATCTATAGCCATTTTTTCTTGTTCAAAAATCAAACTATATATAAATACTAGTCAATATAACGATATTATTAATATAAATAAAATACATAGTTTTCTTTTTATGTTTTTTATTTCTATATATTCTATAAATTTAATTATTTTTTCTTTCATAATTTATTACTTATGTTTTAAATTATCTAATTTATTTTTTATCTCTTTTAATTTATAACCTTTAATTATATCAAAATCTTTATTTATATAATCAAAATCTTTTTTAATTTCTATTTCATAGTATCAAATCTGAGGTTTTATTACTTTGTTTATTAGATTATCATTTACTATTTCTAGTCTGTATTTTCAGGTTTCAAGATTATCTATATTATTATTAAAATAATAACTAATCCCTGCAGGGATTAGTTATTATTTTAATATACTCAGAAAATACTAAATCTGCAGTACATGTTCATCAATGGGGTCAACATAACGATTTTTCAATCGAATTATATGTATTTTCAGGATAAATATAATATTCATGATTATATTTATTCTTAAATTTATTAGAATATATTTTAGTCATAAACGTATAGCCTGATTGTCAAAAAAAATTCTCTGTATTGGATAAAATATAACAATTTTTTATTGGCTTTATATCCGTTTTATATATTTTATTAAATTCTTTAAGAGTATAAAATTGTTTAGCATTAAAATAACTATTTTCAAAAATCTTCTTTACTTTTTCTAACTGAGTAAAATTATATTCATCTATTTTTAGATTTTCCTTTTCTTGATTATCATAATTTATTTTATAAATAGTTCATAATGATAATAATAATATAATTGTTATTATTAATAATTTATTTTTCATAATCTATTACTTATGTTTTAAATTATCTAACTTTTCCTTTATATCTTTCAGTTTATATCACTTTATTATATCAAAATCTTTATTTATATAATCAAAACCTTTTTTCACTTCTAGTTCATAATATCAACTTTCTGGTTTTGTTACTTTGTTCATTAGATTATCATTTACTATTTCTAGTCTGTATTTTCAAGCTTCTAGATTATCTATATTATAAGTTCCATCTTCTTTTATTTTTACTATTTGTTTTTTTGTAAAAATATCTTTAATCTTATCTTTCAGTTTTTCTTTTCACTCTTTCTCATTTTTTTCATCTTTTTCTTTTTCAAGCATAAGTATTATATCATTAT
>JAQVPN010000049.1 GCA_028702055.1 Candidatus Altimarinota bacterium
CAGCTTTAACTTCATCTCCGATTTTTACTAAAATATTTTTTCATAAATCAAATTTGAATTCTGCTGTTCTAAAATCTTTATCTTTTATTATAATAGTTCAATCTTTAGCTTTTTTTACTATTCAATCAAAACTAGAATTAATTTTTGATTTATCTTTTTCACTTCTAGCAATAATTTGTTTAGCTTTTACTTCTTGTCATTCTTTTACAGCTAATTTGAAATCAACATTATAGAAATATTCTTCTTCATATAATTCTTGAGCAACAACTTTAACTATTTGAGTATTTCCTTCAAAAACAATATCAATTATTCAATCCATAGGAGCTATTTCAGCAAAAGATTTAGGAGTTCTTGCTTCAAATAATTCTTCTACTCTAGCAAGACCTTGAGTCATATCTCAACCTTCTTTTGCAACTCATCCTGAATGGAAAGTTCTCATTGTAAGCTGAGTACCTGGTTCTCAAATAGATTGTGCAGCAATTACTCATACTGGAGTTCCTATTTCTACTTTTTTATTTAATCATAGATCTAGACCATAACAAGATTTACATACACCTCATTCAGTTTCACAAGTCAAAACAGATCTTATATTAACTGAATTTATAGCATTTTCATTAATTATTACTATAACTTTTTTATCTATAACCATTCAAGCTTCAACTAAGATTTCTTTTCATTTTTTTATTGGAGTAGCCAAAGTTTTACCATAGATACTATCTTCAAAAGATTCAGAGAAATTTCATTTTTTATCATCTCTATTTATTGTTTTGTAATGAACAGTATGACAATCATCTTCTTTTACTATAATATTTTGAGCAGCATCAACAAGTCTTCTTGTTAAATAACCAGATTGTGCAGTTTTTAAGGCTGTATCTGATTTACCTTTTCTTCAACCATGAGTTGAGATAAAATATTCAAGTGCAGAAAATCATTCTTTCAAAGTAGATTTGATTGGCAACTCAATAGTTTTACCTGATGGTGAAGCTACAAGTCATTTCATTCAACATAATTGAGTAATATTTCACCAATTTCATCTCGCTCCTGAGTCAATAAAGTTAAATATGTGATTATCTTGAGAGAAAAGTCATTTCATTTCTTTTTCTATACCTTTTTTAACTTCAGCCCAAATTGCAATAGATTGATTATATTTTTCATCTTCAGTTAAAAATCATAACCAATGATGTTTTTGTATATATTTAACTTTTTCTTCTCGAGCTTGTAATAATTCTTTTTTATTAGAAGGAACAATCATATCATCTTTTGAAATAGAAAGTCCTGAAACTGTAGCATATTTATATCAGAAATTTTTAATATCATCTACTAATTGTGCAGTTACAATAGAACCTAGTTCATCAAAAGAGCGAGCTAATATTTTTTTAATAACTCATTTACTTAAAGCTTCATTTATATAACCTAATTCTTTTGGAACTATCTGGTTAAATAAAAGTCTTCAATATGTTGTATCTAATAATTTTCATTCATGTCTAACTTTTATAGGAGTTCTATATTCTATAGCTCAAGCATCATAAGCAAGTCATACATCTATCATAGAAGAAAACATATTTCAAGCTCATTTAGCTTTTTGATCTGCTACTGTTATATAATAACATCCTAAAATCATATCTTGAGATGGTGTAACAATAGGTTCTCATGAAGCTGGTGAAAGTAAATTTTTACTTGTTACCATTAATTCTCTAGCTTCAATTTGAGCAGCTTCAGTTATAGGTAAATGTACAGCCATTTGATCTCAGTCGAAATCGGCATTAAAGGCAGTACAAGTAAGAGGATGAAGTTGTATAGCTTTACCTTCTATAAGTCTAGGTCTAAATGCTTGGATACCAAGTCTATGAAGTGTAGGAGCTCTGTTTAATAAAACATATTTTCCTTCTATTACTTCATCAAGAGCATCCCAAATATCTTTATTTCATTCTTCTATATATCTTTCAGCATGTTTAACATTATAAACAGTTCATCTTTCTATAAGTTTTCCTATTACAAATGGTTTAAATAATATTAAAGCCATTTTTTTAGGAAGACCACATTCATCAATTTTTAGATTTGGTCAAACTACGATTACAGATCTACCAGAATAATCAACTCTTTTACCAAGTAAGTTTTGTCTGAAACGACCTTGTTTACCTTTAAGTACTTCAGTAAGTGATTTTAATTGTTTTTTATTAGCAGTAACAAAACCAGATCTATTTGTTCTAGTTTCTCAAGATATAAGCATATCTACAGATTCTTGAAGCATTCTTTTTTCATTTTTCAAGATAACTTCTGGAGCTCAAAGTTCCATAAGTTTTTTAAGTCTGTTATTTCTGTTTATAACTCTTCTATATAAATCATTTAAATCAGATGAAGCAAATCTACCTCAATCTAATTGAATCATAGGTCTTAAATCTGGTGGTATAACTGGAAGAGCTTCTAGTATAAACCATTCTGGTCTTTGTCCAGATTTAAGTAAATTTGATGCTAATTTGATTTTTTGTAAAATTTTCTTTCGTTTTACAGCTGATGATTTTTTAAGTTCAGCTTGTTGTTCTTCTATAAATTTTTCTAAATCAATTCTTTGAAGCAATACTTTTAAATATTCAGCTCAAGTTCCTCATTTAAATACATGTGGAAATTTGTCATATAAAACTCTATAATCAAGTTCTCAAATAATATCTCAAACTTTTAAAAGTTTTAATTTATTTTTTAAATCATCTGCTTCATGCATTAAATCGTCAAGTTTTTTCATCATTGATGATTCTGTATCTTTATATTCTTTTTCAGATATTTCTCATCATTCTTTTTTTAATCTCAAATCATTTGTTTCTTTTTGAATTTCTTTTTGCATTTCAGCTTTTGAAACTTTGAATTTTTCTTCTATATCTCTTAAAGTTTCTTTTAATTTATCTTCATATAAATCAGTTATGATATATGATGCAAAATAAACTACTTGTTCCAATTTTTTAACAGGTAAATCCAAGAATAAACCTATTCTAGAAGGAACTGATTTTAAATACCAGATATGAGCAACTGGAGCATATAAATCTATATGAGCCATTCTTTCTCTTCTTACAGATGCTTTTGTTACTTCAACTCAACATCTTTCACAAACTATTCCTTTATATCTTATTCTTTTATATTTTCCACAAGCACATTCATAGTTTTTTCTAGGTCCAAAAATTTGTTCACAGAAAAGTCATCCTCTTTCAGGTCTTTGTGTTCTATAATTTATAGTTTCAGATATAAGAACTTTACCATAAGATAAAGATCTTATTTGTTCTGGAGACATTACTCCAATTGATATACCAGATAGATTATCTAGATTTTTTCATTTTGTGATATCTTTTCTTCAGACATTTTTTCAGATTTCAGAGTAATCTGTTATTCTATCATTTAGAAAATTATCAAGATTCTTATCAAACATAAATTAAATTAGTTAAAAAGATAAATTTACAAGCTTAAAATTTTTAATTTTCTTTTAAAAAAAATTATTCGTCATCACTATCTCATGAATTATCATCATCATTTGTTATATCCATTTTAGATATTTCAATTTTTGCTATCTTATCATATCTTTCTCATATAAGTTTTTCTTTACTCTCTAATTCTTCATTATCAAGTAATTCTACATTTAAGTTTATTGCTTGTAATTCTTTTATAAGTACATTAAATGATTCTGGTATATTTGGTTTTTTAATAGTAGTTCATTTTACTATAGCTTCATAAGCTTGAGTTCTACCAGCAACATCATCAGATTTGATAGTAATCATTTCTTGTAATATGTTACTTGCAGCATATGCTTCAAGAGCCCAAACCTCCATTTCTCAAAATCTTTGTCCTCAATTTTGAGCTTTACCTCAAAGTGGTTGTTGAGTTACCATAGAGTAAGGTCAAACAGATCTAGCATGGATTTTATCTTCAACTAAATGATGTAATTTAAGCATATACTTAACTCATACCATAGTTTTTTCTTTGAAAGCTTCACCTGTACCTCAATCAAAAAGTTGTACTTTTCAATCAGCTGGTAATCATGCTTTTTCCATAAGTTCAGTAACTTGTTCTACAGATATTCAGTTTAGGATAGGAGTAGCAACCTTAATTCATAATTTTTTAGCTGCCATACCAGTATGAGCTTCAAGAATTTGTCAGATGTTCATACGAGATACTACTCAAAGTGGATTTAATATAATATCTACAGGAGTTCCATCTTCCATAAATGGCATATCTTCAACAGGAACGATTCTAGAAACGATTCATTTATTACCATGTCTTCAAGCCATTTTATCTCAAACTTCTATTTTTCTAGTAGCGGCAACAAATACTTTTACTTGTTTAAATACTCAAGTAGGTAGGTTATCACCATTTTCTTTTTTTAAAATATGTACTTCTAATACTTTTCAACCTTGTCCAGATGGTAATCTAAGAGAAGAATCTTTTACATCTTTTGATTTATCACCAAATATAGCTCTTAAAAGTCTTTCTTCTGGAGTAAGTTCTTGTTCTCATTTGGGAGTGATTTTTCAAACTAAGATATCTCATCATTCTACATAAGCTCAAACTCTAACAATTCAATCTATATCTAAATCTTTTAATTTATTTGGACCGATGTTTGGTATATCATCGGTAGTTTGTTCAGGTCAAAGTTTAGTTTCTCTAACATCTAGAGAATATTCATTTATATGTATAGATGTGAAAAAATCTTTTTCAACTATTCTTGATGAAATAATAATTGCATCTTCATAATTATACCCTTTCCAAGGCATATAAGCAACAATTAAATTTCTACCAATAGCTAATTCTCAATTATCAATTGAATGTCAATCAACAAGAATATCTCATTCTTTGATTTTTTGTCCATGAGAAACAAGAGGTTTTTGATGAACAAGCATATCATGATTTGATCTTTTAAATGTTTTTAATTCATATATTTTTTTCTCTCAATTATTATAAAGAATAGTTATATGTTTAGCATCAACTCAAATAACTTCTCAATCTGAACTTGCTTTTACAACATAACCAGAATTTTCTCAAACTGTTCTTTCCATACCAGTTCAAACAACTGGAGATTCAGATCTTATAAGAGGAACTGCTTGTCTCATCATGTTAGAACCCATTTCTGCTCTAGTCGCATCATCATGTTCTAAGAAAGGAATTAAAGCTGTATCAGTTGACATTATTTGTTTTGGACTAACATCAATATGAGTAATTTCTCTAACATAAGCTATTGTTGGCTCAGCATTTGCTCTAGCAGAAAGTCTAGTAGTAAGAAAATTTCCAAATTCATCAGTCAAAGTATTTGCTTCAGCTATAACTAATGCTTTTTCTTGATATGCATCAAAATATTCAAATTCACTTCATAAAAATCATCTAACTTCTATATCAGATTTTGAAATTTTGTCTTTTATAATTTTAGCAGCTTTTTCATCTATCATAGTTTTATCAGCAACAATAACTTTACCATCATCTCAAACTATATCTCATAAAGCTATTCTGTTTATAATAGATTTTCCATCATTTTTAACACTATGATTTATTTGTCTAAAAGGAGTAATAATAAATCAAAATTTATCTACTCTTGCATAAGTAGCTAAATGAAGTACAAGTCAAATATTTGGTCCTTCTGGAGTAGCAATAGGACATATTCTTCAATATTGAGTTGGATGTACATCACGAACTTCAAATGATGCTCTTTCTCTAGTCAATCATCCAGGTCATAAAGCAGACAGTCTTCTCTTGTGAGCTAATTCTGAAAGAGGATTTGATTGATCCATAAATTGAGATAATTGAGATGAACCAAAAAATTCTTTAAGTATAGCAATAACTGGTCTAGAATTTATAAAAGTACCTGGAGTAGCATCTTCTAATTCAACAATAGTCATTCTGTCTTTTGCTATTCTTTCCATTCTAGTAAGTCAAATTTTTAATTTTTCTTCAACTAATTCTCAAACTGATTTAATTCTTCTATTTTCTAAATGATCTATATCATCTATTTCAAATCATTCTCTATCATAAACTAAATTCATAAAATATTTTAAAGATTTTACTAAATCTTCCATATTTAAAAATTTACCTTGTTCATCATATTTAGTTTTTATTCAAAGTTTTCTAGTAATTTTCATTCTAGCAATTTCTCCTAAATCAAATCTTTTTGCATCTAGGAAAGTAGTTTTAAATAATTCTTCTACTCTTTCATCAGTAGCTAAATCACCTGGTCTAAGAAGTTTATAAATAACATGAAGTGCTTCAAGTCTATTTGTTGTTTTATCTTTTTCTAAAGTAGGAACTATATTTGTAGCCATTACATCATCTCCTAAATCTTTGAAAGTATCAATTATTTCAGCATTTGATTCAAGTCAAAAAGCCCTAAGTAAAACTGAAATTGGTAATTTTCTTTTTTTATCTATTTTTACATTTATTATTCATTTTTTTTCTATATCTATTTCAAACCAAGAACCTTTATGAGGAATAATTTTTAAACTATGTTCTCATTCAGATAATGTAAAAAATATACCTGTAGATCTAATAATTTGGTTAACTATAACTCTTTCAATTCAGTTTACAATAAAACTAGCTTCTTCTGTCATAAGAGGAAGTCCACCCATATAAACATCCTGTTCTTTAATTTCTCCTGTTTCTTTGTTAAGCATTTCAAGTCTAACTTTCATAGGAGCTTCATAATTTAGATTTTTTCTTTTACATAATTCTTTATCATATTTAGGATCCTCTAAATTAAATCCTTTATAATAAATATCAATTTTTTCTCATGAAAAATCAGATATAGGAAAAATATCATTAAAAACTCTATCTATTCAAGTTTTTAAAAAATCCATATATGAATCTTTTTGTACTTCAACTAAATTTGGTACTCAAGCAATTGATCTATCATCTGTAAAATAATGTCTTCATTTTATATCATATAAAGAACCTATATCGCTATTTTTAGCCACAGTTTCTGTCTTTTTAGTACTATCTTTTTTTACCATAAACTAAAAAAGTAAATTAAAAAATAAATAATCTTTTCTAAAAATACACATTTTTTAGCATTTAAACATATTTTTTAAACACTAAAAAACACACCATCCCCTCTCTATCTGAACACAATCAAGGGATAGTGCAATTAATTTGTACT
>JAQVPN010000050.1 GCA_028702055.1 Candidatus Altimarinota bacterium
TGATCAGGAGTAAATGCAATTGAATTATTTTTTACAATTCAAGTATAGGTATCTGAAAAAGAAGATTTATAAATATTTAATAAATCTTTTCACTTAAAATTTGAGATTTGAATAGTAACACTATTTGATTTGGTTATCTCAAAGGTTTTAGTATAAATAATTTTAGAATCTTCCATAAATTTTATAGTTAGTAACACTAATTTTTAATTTCCCTTATTTTTAAAGTATTTCCCTTAAAATAATTTAATCATCTAAGTTTAATATTTTTAAACAAATTATTTCTGCTTTATTAAGTCATTATTTTAAAAGTTTATCTAAAAGTTTATCTAAAAGTTTATCTAAAATTAGATTCTTTTAGTTAAACTTTTTTCCATATTGGATATCTGCTAGTTCATGAATTATAAATAACTCTTTCTTTTTTGGACATAGAATATAAAATATTTCTCACTTTATTTTTCTTTTTTTCATCATCTAGAACATTTGGTAAAATATCAAGTAATAATTTATCAATATCTTGTTTTGAAGCTCATTTATTTTTTGATATAAACTCAATTATCAACTTTTTATAATGTTCATCTTTAAATCATTTTAATTTTACATAATCAGAAATTAATTCTGTTCATTCTGCTACTTTTAGAGATATATGAAAATTGGGCTTTGTTCATTCTATAAATCACTGTTTTTTTAAATAAGTAATTTGAGTTTTTGTTAATTCTTTTTTCTTTTGAACTTTATCTAATAAAATTATATCTTCTAAGCTCAATTTATCTTTTGATTGAGCTAGTTTTTTAGCATAATTTACATCAAGAACTTTTCAAATTATTGTTAAAGAAACTTTATTATCTTTAAAATCATATTCAGGAAGTGGAAAATATTTATTTTTCTGAATTATAAACATTTTTCTTATTCAACTTCAAATTGTGTCTATCATCTTTAAATTAACCATTGCATCAGCTAAAAATCTGTTTCTATAATATTCTGATGGAGAGTTTGATTCTATAACATTTTCAAGAGTTTCAGGAATAAATTTTCAGCTATTTGTAAAGATTAAAGAATCATTATTTTCAATAACATTAATTTTTCAAGCCATTGTATAATCCTGATGAGCTATACAATTATTTAATGCTTCTCTTATAATATATGGTTCATATTTATCAACTTCTTCAGGAAATAAAGATCAAGAGTTCATGTAACGATATTTTAAATTACGAATTTTATTAAAAACTTTTTCGGCTGTTAATAAAAATGGACAAGAAAAATGCTCATAATCTAATTCTATTCAATCTCTATCCTTTAAAATCCATGATATTTTTGATATAGCTGGAGATAAAAAATGCTCAGATTCAGATTTACCTAATAATATTATAGCAGTATTTGTGATCTTTCATTGAATAGTAATTTTTGCTTTATTTAAAAAAGTTATATCATCCCAAGTTTTTATCTCTTCTAACTTTTCAGGATTTTTCTGAGAATATAGTTCACGAGCTTTTTTAATAGCTTCAATATCTAAATCATCAATTGTTGCTGTTTCACATATTTTTATACTAAAATCTTCTACTACTGATTGTGAACGAATTCTTTCTAATTTTTCTATACTTAGTGGTTGTAAAGATTCATTATTTCTTGAATAATAATGTCAATCCCAAGAGATCGGTAATCATCTTGGAGCTGGGGGAATTTGAAATAAAATTACTCTTTTTTCGTTTTTTTCAACTTCATATATTTCTATAAAAGTTGTTCTATCTGTAGTTTTATTTCATATTTCTTCTTTTAATTTATGTAGAGAAATTGTATTATTTCTATAATTTGTTCAAATAATACTATGATCATTTTTTACTCAAAACACCAACCATGAATATTTTTTTCATTTTAAATTAGCTTCATTTGATAAAGCACTAAAATATTCTCCAATATCATTAAAATCAAAGTTATTTTTTGCTTCTTTGAATTCAACTACTTCATTTTCTGCTTTTAAAGAAAGTAGTCAATCAAGTATTTCTAATAGTTCGTTTTCATTCATAATTAAATTATTAATTTTATTATTTTTTATTAAATTCTATTTTTCAAAATTCAGTTTCTATAGTTCAATTTGGAAAATTCTCTTTTTTAAAAATATTTCAAAAAATATCAAAAAATGGATGATTTTCTCATTTTGAATTAAGAAATGAACTCGTATCTTGATTGATAGTATCTAATAAATTCTTCATATGTAATTTCATTAATTCTTTATCTTCATCTTTTATTTCTCACTCTAAATCTTCAATTGATTTTTTATATCAAATAAATGATCTAGCCATTACTTCTTTATGTTTATATCATTCCTCTAATTTTTTTGCTTCAGCTCTTCTATTTCAAATAAATATTAAAAGCCAAATTGCCATTGCAAAAAATGGAGCTCTAAGTAAAAGAAAATTTCATAATTCAGACAGATTATTTATAGTATCATTATTGATTGTTGATAATGCATAATATCAAAGAATAAAAAGTATTATGAATATAAAGATATTAGACCATTTATTATTTTCTTTATTATAATCTACTACTTTATCACTAAATACTTTTGCTAAAGCCACACTTGTAGTTCAAGCAGTTAATTCTTCTTCAATTTTATCATATAAAGTTTGAAACTTCTCTTTCTGAGAAGTATGAAAATTATTTATATTATCAAATAATCATGGGATTCTTTCTTCAGTTCAATCATCTTTTGTTTTTAAATCTCAAAAAATTTGTTTTTTAAATTTATCGACTTCTAATTTTTTAGTTTCAATATAAGTTACAAATTCTTCTATCTGAGTTTTTAATGCTATATTTTCATCATTTCCAATGATAATTGTGTTATAAGCTTCTTTTAGTTTATCAAGTTTAGATTCTTTAGGATCGTGATTTTCATTTCATTCAAAACCATAAATTTCATTATAGGCATCAGTAATATCATAAAGCAGTGAATCAACTTTATCATTTGATTCACTTGATTTTAATAAATTAGCATCTATTTGACTTATAGATCAATCAATTTGATTAATTTTTTCTATAGTATCTCTTAATAATTGCTTTAATTCAGAAGCATTCATTCAATTTATGGTTTTACTCATAACCTAAAAAATTAAAAACTAAACTATTTTAAACTCTCTTCAACCAACTCAATCTCTTCAGGAGTTAATTCATACAATTTATAAACCATCTCATCAATTTTAGCTTCCAAAACTTTTACTTGTTTTCGTAAATCTTCTCTTTCTAAATAATCTTCTTTTTTAGTAATTTCAAGTATTTGATCTACTAAATCTATAAAAGGTTTTTGTTCTTCTGGTGAAATTTGTTTTATAGGAACAACAGATAATGTATTAGGATTAAAATTTAAGTATCCTCAAGCCATTTTTAATGATCTAAAATAATTAACATACCAAAATGATAATAATTTAGAATTTAATATGGAGCATATAAATCATATATTAGTTTTATCATTTTTTAATATTAATGTAGTTGATTTTCATCACATAAACTCACCAACTTTATCATAAAATACTTCGAATTTACAAGCCATTCAAGCAATTATCAATTTTGGTGTTTTTGATTGAATAAATCTAGTATTATTTATAAAATCAATATCACCTTTAAAGACTATAGGTTTTTTGTAATTTCACTTTATATATGTTGTTTTTGCACTTTCCCATAATGATAAATAAGGGTCAATAGTTCATGTATTTATAAATTTAAAATAGTTTTCATCAGTTGCTTCAAATTCTTTAATTACTTCTTTTATTTTATAAGCCTCTCATACAGTAGCAGATGATACGATATATTTATTATCTAAAGTATTCTGATAATGTCACAGTTTTATAATCAAACCTAATAAAATTTTATTTTTTATAAAAAATTTATCCCAAAAAATATCTAAATAAAATAATTCTTTAGATACAATGTTTGATATTTCTATTTCAGATTTATTTTTCATAACTGATACTAAAACATCTTTCTTATCCTTTGTGTTTTTTTCTATTAAAAATGTTACTGGATAAACATCAGCTTCTTTAAAAACATCTACATTAGAATAATCCCTTATTTGATGTATTTTATAACTTGATAAAATACATTTTAAAGTTTCTGAATATTTAGCTCAAATTAATTTATTTGGTACTATATATGTAACAAATCCATTATTGCTTAATAATAAAGTTCATTTTTCAATAAATGGTATAAATATATCCCAGTTTCATTTGGCTGATTCGTAATTCTTTCAAATAATTTCTCTTTCTTTCAACTGACTTTTTACCATTTCTTCTGAATCTATATATGGAGGATTTCCAATAACTATATCAAAACCTCAGTTTTCATTAAAAACTTCTCAAAAGTGTAGTTTCCAAGGGAAGAAAGATCTTATATTATCTCTTTTATATTTTTCCTCCATTTCTTTTATGCTAGAAATTTGAGAATAAAATTCTGCTACTTTTTTTGCATCTTTTTCATCCCAAGCCATTCAAGAAATAATATATTTTCACTCAATATTGTCTATTTGAGATTTTATTCTATTTACTTCTACTTCTCATGAGATTCTAATAAGTTCTTTTTCTATGTGATCTATTTCAGTTTTTAAACTTTTCTTTTTATTATTATCTTTTTCTTGAAAAAATATTTTATGTAAATACTTTAATCTTTTAAGGATATCATCCCTAGCTACTTCATCTGCAAACAATGACATTGTTCATTGACTAATACTACCAAATTCTTTTTCTTCTTTTTTAGTAAGTTTTTTTGTGCTATTTTCTAAATCAATTTTTATTACACTATCTCATACAACTATATCTTCTATAAGACTATTTCATTGCATTATTTTATAATCCAAGTTTGGTAATGGATCTATATTATCTCAAGATTCTTCTTCAATAACTAGTGATAGCCAAAATCTAAGTTTTGCTATTTCTACTGCCCCAGGATCTAAATCAACTCAATAAATACAATTTTCTAGAGTTTCTTTTTTAATTTGATATTCTGAAACTTTATCTTCAAGCAAGATATTTTCTTGAAGATATTTTCTAAGACTTACAATTTCTTTTAAAAGTCCCATAGGAAAAGCTCATGATCAAACAGCAGGATCTACTATTTTAACTGTCTTTAAAGCACTAACTATATTTTCAGCATATTCAATAAATTCTCAAAATTGAGTATATCTTTCATCTGATGATAATTCTTTACCAAATTTTTTAGAGTTATACATACTGTCTTTTCTTTCAAAAAGTCAGTTTATTTTATCTTCAGTTATTCAAGTTTTATTTATTATATGATTTTTAAGAGATTCTTTACACATATAGTGAACTATTTCTCTTGGAGTATAAAAAGCTCATTTACCTTTTCTTTCATTTTCAGGAAGTAAATTTTCAAATACTTTACCAAGCATTTCAGGATCTACTGCTACATCTTGTTCAAGTGGATCATTTTCATATACCGTAAAGTTATACTCATCAAAAGTATCAAATATTTCTTTGAATAGTGAGTTATTTTTATCTCAAGATAAAACAACATATTCAAAACCTTTCCAATGATAGTTATTTATAGGTTCAAAAAGTCATCAGTTTAAATATGGTATTCTACACTTAAAATACTCAGAGTAGTCATTTTCTCTTTTTTGGTTTAAATTAGCATAAAATAAATGTTCTAAGTAATCATTGAAAAAGTTTTTTCATCACAATTCTTTTGATTCATCTCATCAAGAAAGGCACTCTTTTAATAAATCTTGTAAAAAGTTTTTATTTCATTCTCACCATTTTCAATCTTTTGGAACTCAAAGCCATCATTTTTTTTGTAAGAAATACAAAAATACAATTTGTCATAAAAGTTTCTTTACAAAATTTTCTCTAAAATTTTCATCTCAATTATTACTTTCTGAGATGATCTTTAAAAATACTTTATCATCTTTAAAAGCTTCAACCAATTTTTCATAAAGTTTAACATATTTATCAAAAAATTCCTTTGAAACTTTTTCGACAGAAAAGGTTTTTTCAATATCTGAAACTAAAATATTTGAACTCTCAAGTAAAGAGTTCAATCTTTGTTTAACAGTTACATTTTTTGAATTAGACTCAACCAAGAAACTATATCTTTTTGCAGGAGTTAACTCATTTAATATTTTTTTAGTTTCAGGATTTAATTTGAATTCTTGTTTTACAAAAGATAATCTCCAATCTGAAGTATCTTCACTATAAAAAGCACATAAAACACTATCAATTCATTCAAATACTCATTCATTTTTTAAATAACTTGATATAAGATTTCTTTGATAGCTTCTTGCTTTTTCTACTTTTGTAGAAGAAGGCATTTTATAAATCATAATAGATATTTTTTCTCAAGATTTATCTTCATAAATAGTTATTAATTCTCTTAAATATAATCAATCTTTATCTTGAGATTTTTTTGTATTACTTGGATATTTTCATGTTATTTCAGAAACAAACTCCAAAAAATCTTCTCTTTGGAATTTTTTATTTTTATCAAATAATTTATCTATTATTAATTTTGCCATATTTCTAAAAATTAAATAAAGTATTCACTTAAAATCACTTCTATTTTATCAGAAGTTTTGTTTATTTTATTAGTTTCATTTAGATTCAAATATTCTTCAGGAATAATATCTTTTAATGTAGATATTATAAAACCTGTATTATTATTTTCTAAATTCTCTTCTAAAAAAGTTTTAGTTTGTCTTATTGTATTTCTTCAAATAATTCATTTTTGTAATGATTCCAAAACTGTTTTAATATATTTTTTCTCATGTTCTAAAAATCATTTAGATTTTATAATAAAATTTATTATTTTTATTAGATCTTTTTCATTACTTTTTCATTTTTGAGATGTTTGTTCTTCCTTTTTTTCTACTTCAATTTCATAATTAAATATATCTTTATTTTTTCATAATAG